>NZ_JAOARI010000036.1 GCF_025210605.1 Halodesulfovibrio sp.
CATATATAATACAGAACGTCCTCACCTGAGCTTACAGATGAAGACGCCTGGATACGTACATCAAAAATGGCTGCAAGACATTCGTCCTACAGCCATCTAGATAACCTTATTACCCGTCAACTTATTCTAGGACGGGACAAACAAAATTCGTGTCGATTGACAGCAGCTTTCATTATTCAGACTGAAGCAACATTACAATTCAATAAGAAAAAACAGCTGTGCAGAAGAGTTAGTCCTTCAACCATCTATTTTTTAGCTGATATCGTAACATGCAAGCCCGTCAATCTGAATTAATGACCGTGCCCGTGGCTGTCGTGCTTAGCATGCATAATGGACTTAAGAATTACATATCCCAGTCCACCAAGAATTACGAACAGAACAGCGTAGAGTGCGCCGAAAAATACAAAATGGTCAGGCATCCACCAAGGAATATCCTGAGGCAGTGCGCTATGCAGAGTTTCACCGTGCAGCATAATGAGCCTCCTGTTACTACTTAACAGCTTCTTTAAGCAGCTTTCCTGGGCGGAATTTAACTACTTTGGTTTCTGGAATGATAATTGCCTCACCGCTTTGCGGGTTGCGTCCTAAACGTTCCTTACGCTCTTCAACAACAAACGTACCAAAGCCTGTCAAAGTCAATTTGCCTTCGGCTACAAGAACATCCTGAACAGATTCAAGAAATGCGTTCAGTGAACGTTCTGCATTTGCTTTAGTAAGATTTGCTTTTTCAGCAATTCGTTCTACGAGTTCCGCCTTGGTCACGGCCACGTCCTCCTCTCTGGGGTTGCAATAAATTTCGCCAAAGCGCACACACTCCAGCTACAATAATTATTACTGTTATTTGAGATATAAGCCCAAACTTGTTAGTCGATACCAGATGCATGCAGCATATGCAACGGTTTATACGCCCCAGAGCCTTACAATTGGGGCTTTCCTACTTCTTTGGGCAAGATTTCAATGCATCTGCGAGCAGTTGGAACTGACGTGGCGTAAGTGTCTCCGGTCTCGCAGTTCCTTGCACACCAGCAGCTTCAAGAGCTTGTTCGATACCGGAGGCTATGCAGCCCTTGAGAATTTTCTGCAATTGCTTGCGACGCTGCTGAAATGTAACTTTAAGTAACCATGAAAGCGCAGCAGGGTCAAAGTCACGTTCTTCCGCAGGAATCGGCATAAAGCTCAGCACAGCAGAATCAACTTTCGGACGAGGAATAAATACCCCAGGAGGCACAATAAATTCTCGTTTCGGTTTACTATGGCTTTGCAACCAAACAGACAACGCACCATATTGCTTAGAAGAAGGAGCAGCAACAATCCTGTCCCCGACTTCTTTTTGAATCATAAATACAGCGCGCTTAAGCCCTGTTGTTTTACTTAAAATATCCCACATAAGCGGCGATGCGACATTGTATGGAAGGTTACCAATGACCTTCCAAGGCTTTTCAGGAGTCAAATTTTCCCACGGAAACAACAAAGCATCAGTAAGCACAACCTGCAAATCAGGAGAACCGGCAGGCGGCTGCCTTTTATGTTCATGTGCCCAGTGATGATCTTTTTCCAGAATAGTAAACCATGCTGGTTTGCGATCATGAATAAGGTGTGTCAACGCACCCGGTCCCGGACCAATTTCAATTACATGATCTTCTGCTTCAATCTGAAGTGCATCAACAATACGGTTCGCGGTGTTTTTATCCTGCAAAAAGTTCTGACCCAAACTTTTCTTTGCGCGAGGTCCCTGCTTAATATCCAATGCCATGTGTATATATCCAGACGGGTAAACTACGTTGTAAAAGCAGATGCAAAAAAACTGTCTACCCATTTAAAAATGTCGTTTTTGCGGATTGATTCCCGCATCCTATCCATCCGTCTGCGCCGTTCACCTTCTTCCATCATATAAGCCTGATGAATAGCAGCAGCAACACCTTCTACATCAAAAGGATTCACCAGTATAGCCCCATTTCTCAACTGTGCCGCAGCACCAGCAAACTCGCTTAAAATCAGGGTTCCGTTTCGCTCTACATTCGCAGCACAGTATTCTTTGGCTACCAAGTTCATTCCATCCCTAAGCGGGGTAACCAGCGCTATCCTGCTGGCGCGATAATATGCGAGTAACTCATCAAATGCCAAATTGCGGTACTGATAATGAATAGGAACGTATCCCGGTTTTGAGAACTCACCGTTGATCTGCCCTACCAGCCGCTCAATTTGCTTTTTTAATTTTGCATATAACGGAATAGTAGCCCTGCTCGGCACAACAACTTGAAGCAGGCTTATTTCACCTTGCAGTTCAGGATACATAGTTAAAAGCTTATGCATCGCTTGAAGGCGTTGGGGGATACCTTTGGTATAGTCAAGACGATCCACACCCAGCACAATATTCTTATGCGGAAACGCATTGTGTACTTCCTGTGCGTAGGTTCGCACTGCCGCAGACCGTGCTATGCGATAAAATTTTTTGTAATCAATACTGATAGGAAACGCGCCAATTTTAACAGATCGTGTCCCGACCTTTGCAGTTACAACCTGCCCACGTCCAGTAACTTTTATATGCGGAGCAAGTACAGATATGGCTTGGATAAAATTACGTCTGTCATGCAATGTTTGAAAACCAATCTGATCGTATTCAAGCAGTCCATGTAGTAACTCGGATCGCCACGGAAGCCGCCTAAAACTATCCGCAGAGGGAAACGGAATATGAAGGAAAAATCCTGTCCGTCGGTTGTCCCCTGCCTCGCGCATATATTTTGCCACATGCATAAGGTGATAATCATGCACCCACACATAGTCGTCAGGTTCACCACTTTCGACAGTGCGACAGGCAAACAGCGCGTTTACATCTAAATATGTCTGCCAAAAATCAGGATCAAAATTACATTCAAATTGCGAATCATGAAATAATGGCCAGATAATTTGATTAGTGAATCCGAAATAAAATTTTTCTATCTGCTCAGAGGTTAAGCCTACCTGCTGCAACGTGTAGCCAGTCTCTTTTGAAAAAAGACGTAATGCCTCATCAACACCTTCAACATCCGGCGCACCAGACCAGCCAATCCATGTGCCCTTGTTCACTGTCAGCACTGGCGACAATGCGGTAACTAACCCACCTGAAACAGGTGATGAATAGCATGTGCCACCTGAGCACTCTAAAGAAACAGGCAATCTGTTTGAAACAACAATAACACCCTGATCGGCTCCAAACGTCTTAGACATGGGGACTCCTTTACTGTTATTCAGCCTATTAGAATACCCATGGAGTGAAATTGAAACAATGAGAGTATCATCCTCTCCGCATAAAAAAATCCCGTACTACCCAAAGCAGTACGGGATTAAAAACGCATATAATATTTACGACAAGGCAGATGCAGCGGCATGTATAAAATCAATAATATGCCTGCCATCAGCGCTTGCTGGCAACAACCATTTTGCCTCAGAGGAACGCTTCTCACGACCAACCAAAATAGAATGCCCCATATTTCCTAGGGCACGAAATGCATCTTCGTCTGTCACATCATCACCAATATAGGCAGTGACTGCATCTTTAGGTTCTTCCGAAAGAACTGAATAGATTGCACGCGATTTATTCATTCCCGGAACACGAATTTCTACACCTTCATGAAAATCCAAAAGTTCCAGTCCAAAATCTTCGGCAACGGGTTCCCACAGTTCTTCAATATCCACAAGAAATTGCGGAATAAGCTCTGCATTAACAGCACTTACGTGCGCAGCAACACTAGCGGGCTTACGCTCTATAGCGTCTGCCGCTAACAAGGAAGCAACTCTCGCCGCCGCAACGTGTAGTCCTTCCTGTGCTTTTTCTGGAATAGAAGCCTGACAAAACTGCCCTGTTGCGCGCAAATGTTCGCCACCATGCGAACCCCATGCTTCGAAAGGTAATCGAGACTGCAAGAGAGGCTGAAGCTCTGTAACACTTCGTCCACTCACAAGCACAGTACGACAATGCTTTATCGCGAGAAGACGTTCAAACGCTTCCCGAACGCCGGGGTATGGACGAGCGTTATTCCTATCTTTCACTATCGGTGCAAGTGTTCCATCGTAGTCAAAAAAAAGCACCGCTCTACGAGAAGCAGCAAGTTGTTGTCCGAAATCAGCCTGTTGCTCAGCTGTCCATATTTTGGTCATTATCTTTGTGGTCTCCATGCTTGCTCTTATACTTATTGATAAGGCGTATCATGCGACGCTGACGAAATCTGTTAACTGCCCTAAACGTAACGAAATAGGAGATAATGGAGCATGGCACTGCCATCACCAATCCCCCAGCCATCATAACAACGACAATTCCCCAGCCCTGTTCGAGCAAATCCTTCAGCTCCATATGCTGAGGGTCAAACGTTACATCAATAGGGATAAGCCAATTGCCGATGATAAAACACGCTGTGTAGAACGGCACCCAGTTCAGTGGATTAGATATCCATGTACCTGCTGCCGCTGCCACTTTGCTGCATCGTACCACAAAAGCCAGCGCAACAGCCACTACAGTTTGAAACGGAAGAATAGGCAGGCAACCGGAAAAAACGCCTACTGCCATACCCAGTGCAACGGAATGCGTTGAAACTTTCAAACGCATCACGCGAAGATAATTGTATCGAATCGCGCGTTTAAATGAGACCCAAAACCGCACCCAAAACTCCTTAGTACTAACCCTTACGACAGACTGTCGAATCGCAAAAATTGAATGACCAATCCTGCACGCCCCTGAGTTGCAGAACGTAAATCTGTTGAAAACCCGAAAAGACTGCACATAGGGGCTAATGCCTGCACCATTTTTAGCCCAGCACGGTCAAACAAGTTTTCAACCTTAGCACCTTTTGCGCCAAGCAAGCTGATAGCGTCCCCGACATTTTCATCCGGAACAGAAATTTCTACATCCATGATAGGCTCAAGCAGTTCCGGCTTTGCATTTTCCAACGCAGCTTTAAGAGCCATGCCCGCAGCCATCCGGTATCCCGGTTCAGAAGAGTGCTCACTCCGCTTGATTTCCTGAATACTTACTTCAACATCCTGTACTGGGTATCCTTTAATCACACCGCATTGCAGACCATCCTGAACACCCTGCTCTACAGCGTCAACCCACGTTTCAGACCATTCAGACACATCAAACGCAAATCTGACAACATTACCGGAACCTCGTTCTCGCGGGGCAACAGAAAGGCTAACATATCCATAATGACGTTTGTCACCAAGTTCACGGTCAAATTCTTCAATACCGGAACCGGAACCTGTCACTGATTCCTGATACACAACCTGCGGATTACCCACACGAGGTGCCACATGATACTCCCGACGGAGACGATCTACAATAACTTCTAGATGCAATTCTCCCATACCAGAAAGAACACGCTGACCTGTTTCAGGGCTTTGCGTATATTGTAAGGTAGGATCTTCCAGCAGCAGTTTTTCCAGCACTTCGTCAAGCTTATCGGCTTCTTCCGAATTTGCTGGTTCAAGCGCACGGGAAATAACTGGACGGTAGCCTGTTATGTTTTCAAGAAGGTACGGAAATTCTTCTGTTGCAAGTGAGTCACCAGTCTTTGCAAACTTCATCCCTGCAAGGGCAACAATTTCACCAGCCCGAGCTTCATCAACCTGTTCTCTGTGACTTGCATGTAGTCGATATAATCGGCTCGGCTTCTCTTTTTTGCTCTGAGTACTGTTGTGGACAGCCTCACCAGAACGCAAGATTCCAGAATAAATACGGGCAAGCACCATTTTTCGCCCTTCATCCATATGCACTTTAAACGCAAGTGCTGCCAACGGTGCATCAGGAGAAACAACAAGCTCTTCGCTTGTCCCTGTTTCCCGTATAATTGCTTTAGGAGCAGGAACATTCACCGGTGCAGGAAGATAGTCAAACACGCCATCCAAGACACACTGCACACCTGCATTTCGCAATGCTGAACCACAAAAAACAGGAGTTATCGCTAATTCAAGCGTCGCTTTTCGGATACACTCTTTCATCTGCGAGATCGGGACTTCTTCACCACCAAGGTACAATTCCATGATGGAGTCATCGATATCTGCAAGAGTTTCCAACGCCTTTTCACGCCATTCTTCAGCAAACGCTAACTCTGCACCTTCCAACGGAGTACGAGTGTACTCACGCCCTTCAGATGCCTGATCGAAGTCAAGGCGTTCCAGCGTCAACACATCGGCAAGCCCAGAAAATTCATCGCCCTCACCAAGAGGTGCAACAAGGAGAAGCGGAGAAGCATGCAGACGCTCTTTCATAGAATCAAGCACAGCAACAAAATTTGCTCCGAGCCTGTCCATTTTGTTAATCAAAGCAATTTTTGGAACGTTGAATTTTTCAGACTGACGCCACACAGTCTCTGACTGCGGCTCAACACCACCTACAGCACAAAAAACGCCAACAGCACCGTCAAGCACGCGCAAGGAACGTTCAACTTCAATGGTAAAGTCTACATGCCCCGGGGTATCGATAATATTAATCACCCCGCCGTTCCATTCACAGGAAGTACAGGCAGAAGCAATGGTGATGCCTCGTTCCTGCTCTTCCGGCATAAAGTCCATGGTTGCAGTGCCTTCATGCACCTCACCCATGCGATAAATTTTATCAGTGTAGTACAAAACACGCTCAGTGAGCGTCGTTTTTCCTGCATCAATGTGTGCAATAATACCGATATTTCTCAAATTTTTCAGATACGAAGTCGTGCCCTTGCTCATTGAATTCACCTTCACTCAAGCGAGATGTTATACTTCAGAAAGAAGAGAAAACCGACGGTGCATAAACCACTGCGGCAAAAGATCAGCCCAAACCCAGCAGCCTTCCTGCCCTGCTCCAAGAGAGACAGGTACTGAATCAGAAACGGAATCCACAATATCAGCTTCACAACAAACCGCTGCAAGCGAAGAGATAGTAGCAACGTCTTCCGCCGCAACGTCCACGATAGTAAAATCAGGATGCGCCCAGGCAAGCAAATCGCGATCAATCATTCCGCCAGAGATCACGCCGATAGTATCGTACTGAGGCTCGAACCATGCACGAAGCCCATTACTCAATACCCCTGCACTATGCACAGCTTTTCCAGCAGCACGCCCGACTGCCAGCAATCTCCCGCTGACATCTTCTGCTGTTATCTCTTGTAAAAAGGCAGCAGTTTTTTCGGTATCAAGCTGCACAGCAGTTTCAATACCTGCCAATTCCAACGCGGCAAGACACTCCGGTGCAACCTGACTCTCACCAGAAAAAACGACAAGTATATCTTCTACGCCACTGAGCAACGGCATCATTGCAGCCGCGAGAAGACGCACACCAGATGCATACTCAGAATCAACAACAACCACAGTCCAATCAACAGGACGAGTTTCTGCAATTGATACATGCCCCTGCCGCCAGTGATTTTCCTGTCTACCCCATGTAACTTGAGGGGTTCCATGAAGAACGTGCAACCGAGCAATGGTCGTTTTCAGCCACGCCCGACGGTTGTCCGGTACAGCGTCATACGCTGAGCCAAAACGTTCATCATCAATCAAAAAAGACTCTAACCATTCAGGAAAAAAACTATCATCAAACATAGTAACTCCATACACCCATATGTGAATGTATGACAAAGATTATTACAATCGAAAAACTGAAATTGTTGTCAGCTCTTAACTCGCCTGTTGGAATCTATGACGCGATGTGTGGCACAAAATGACTTACACAGACAAGATTATTACCCTGCAATACCATTTTGTAACGCGCCACACATCCACGCATTATAATCAATCAGGAAGTTATGCGTTGCTACCGGAAAGAGTCATGGAAGAAGTCTTCTTCACACGAGATCGTGTATACCAGAGAATTCGCCCAAGGGTGACCGTCGCAAACAGGATATTCGAAAACCATGCACCAAGAACCGGATTAATAAATCCACGCTCACCAAGTGCACCAAACCACGTAAAGAGTGCATAAAAAGCGAATGTAAGAATTAGCCCTACAGACACATTAATATACAGGCTATCCCGCCAAGTAAGCAGCATGAGCGCTACCAGCCCCATAATAACAACGGCAGCAGCATACGCTATTTTTTGATGATACGTAGTTCGAAGCGCCTCAACGTTCGACCCGGACTTTTCCAGCCTGTCAATCGCTGCGCCAAGTTCCCACAAAGCCAGACGGTTTAAGTTAGTATTTGTAGAAACAGTTTTGAATACAGCCAGCTTCTGTTTAATCGGCAAAACAAACTCAGGGCTATTGGTCACGGCATAGCTGCCGGGCTGAGTGCGGACAACATCGGTCAAGAGCCAGTCACTCTCCTGCACTGTTGCCCCTGTAGCTTTAATTACTTCTTTAATGGCATTGCCGCTATCTGTTAACTGCATAACAGTCACACCTTCGGCTTTTCCTTTAGCTAAATGGGCAACTTGCAGATTTATGACGTAATTATCTTCAAGAAACCAAATGTCTCTTGCGGTCATATTCTCCGCAACTTCACCTTTAACCTCTTCTTTCCAGATGCGTCGTGATTCCACATCACCCATCACACCGAGGTACTGAGAAAAGCCAAGCTGAACCACCGCCCAGAAAAAGCCTATATATAAGATAAAACGGGCAAGCGACACAAAAGAAACACCGCCAGCCTGCAACGCCACCAATTCTTTGTTGCGGGACATTACACACAACTGCACGGTACATGACAGCAAAAATACCGCAGGAAGGATTTGTGAAATAATCAGCGGCAATTTACAGATAAAATACAATGCGACTGTTGAAAAACCGAGTCCGACCTCGATAAAGTCATCCAGCTTTTCGAATAGGTCTGTCAGTAAATAAATGGCAGTACCTATACCAAGAATGAGCGACATCAAAAAAAAGTTCTGTCGAAGCATGTAGCGAGTCAACAATGTCATCTTACTGTCCCCCTTTCTTCTTGCGCAAATTAAGCGTCAAATGAGTAATCAAGGCAGTAAGATTCACAGTTCGTTCCTTGGCAGTAAAATACAACCCCGCCACAGCCAGCACCGCGAAAAGTGCATTCGGAATCCACAAGCTGATATCTGGTGAAATTCCGCCGCCCCCTTCGCCACTTTTCATACTGATAGAAAGCAAACTGTAGTAGACAAGGAAGTTACCAAGTGCCATCACAACGCCCATCTGTTGACGCATCCCTTCAAAAGCACACGCCAACGGCATAGCAAAGAGTCCCAGTACAAGGCAGGCAAACGGCATTGCCCAGCGTTTAGGAATTTCTACATCAGTCTTACGAATAAACGAACGGCTTTCAGCCAATGACGGGTCTTTCTTAATCGCCAGCAATTGGGAATATGACATGCCGGAAGGGCGAAGCTTCCCTAAATGCACACCCTTTACAAGCTGCGATAATGCAAGCCGCACAACGTATTGATTGAAACCGAGCACGCTAATCTGATTTTTATCCTGACGATAAATTTTACCATCATTCAAAACAAAGCGGATTTCACCATGGTCTGTGTCTGATATAATTTTACCACTCGGCGCAATAATAGTTACATCACCTGCTTGGCTGCTGGCATCACGCACAAGAACGTGTTCCAGCTCACCGGAGGCAAGGTTTGAACTCCGTGAATAGATCATCAGATTGGGAATAGATTTATTAAATATCCCCGGCTGCAACACCACTTTTGCGCGGGTCTGAGCAAGCTCAAGAATTGAAGAGCGGAAATTGTCCATACCCCATGCAATACCGAACATTGATACCCATAGCGTAAGCAGAGTACACAATGAGCCAAACACCACAGGAGCCGGAAGAAGTTGGTATAAGCTGATGCCACTTGCTTTTAACGCCACAAGCTCTCTATCTGAACTCATACGCAAAAAAGTAAGAAACACAGACAACATAGTTGCTATAGGAATAATCATAAGCAGAACAGCCGGTATCAGGTACCCGAAAAGCTTGAGCATTTCGACCAACCCGATATCCAGCCCTAGGAACAACTCTCTAAGCTGTAATACTTTTCCGATTACGATCAGGAAAACCAGTGAAAACATTGCCAGACAAAAAATGGAGATATGCTCCTTAAAAATTTGTCTATGCACTAAACTGACTCTAAACAGAACAGCCCCCTAATGGTCACTTTCTGATTGTTTAAAAAAATCTTTCAGCATTTCTGCTTCCTTAGGACTCAGGTTGAACCGCATCCCCGCCTGATCCAGCAACTTATGAAAGTTTTCTGGATTCTCACTAAGACGTTCCTGTATGTACGCTACAGCTCTTTTCACAAGTTCTTTCTGCGGCATAATGGTAACCATCTGCAACTCCTTGTTACTTGTTGAGGATACAACCTGATCCGTTTACATAGAAAAACACAACAACTTACCCCAGTAACCAACACCTTGCAACTCACTCTACTATGCGGTATTTTTGTAAGATTGTTGCCATTAACACTAACCACATACTATATATATGACTGAACTTTATTCTGCTGTTATTCTTGGTATTATTGAAGGCTTAACGGAATTTCTTCCCGTCTCTTCTTCAGGACATCTCATTATTGCCGGTCACCTTCTTGACTACACCGGTCCTAAAGCGGCTGTCTTTGAAGTATTCATTCAGCTAGGGGCTATCCTTGCAGTTGTCCTGCTGTATCTTAACAGATTCCTAGGACTGTTAAAAAACACACCGGAAATCCCTTTTTCCGGAATACGCGGCTTATGGATGCTTTTCCTCACATCGCTTCCCGCGGGTCTTTTAGGATTACTGTTAAGCGGATTCATAAAAACATACCTTTTCAATCCGGTGACAGTATCCTTCGCGCTTGCTATTGGTGCTGTTTTTATTCTGGTTGTCGAAAAGTACGCTCCATCACATTCAGTTGAAAAAGCGACATTTCATACTCTGGACGAAATGACCCCAAAACTCGCATTCGGCATCGGCTGCTTCCAATGTCTTGCGTTGTGGCCCGGTTTTTCCCGTTCCGCAGCGACTATTATGGGGGGCATGCTTTTAGGTGCGCGAAGAACTCTCGCGGCTGAGTATTCTTTTTTAGCAGCCGTACCTATTATGTTTGCTGCAACCGGCTATGACATGCTGAAACATTATCATCTTTTCAGCACTGCCGATCTTCCTTTTTTTGCTGTAGGATTCATAGTCTCATTCATTTCCGCACTTGTTGCAGTAAAAACATTTATTTCTCTTGTTGGCAAAATGACATTCAAACCATTCGCGTGGTACCGATTAATTATTGCTCCATTAGTATACTTGTTCTGGACATAATTTTTTTTGAAACGCACCCTAGGCAAACTTTTTTTCAAAAAAGACTTGCATTGTGTGTAAGATTTCCTTAAACACTCTCCCGTTGCAACGAAGTGCGACGCACAAGAGATGGCGAGGTAGCTCAGTTGGTTAGAGCATGCGGCTCATATCCGCAGTGTCGGGGGTTCAATTCCCTCCCTCGCTACCACTCAAATGCAGAAAATTTCGGTAGCGACATATAAAAATTGATGGCGAGGTAGCTCAGTTGGTTAGAGCATGCGGCTCATATCCGCAGTGTCGGGGGTTCAATTCCCTCCCTCGCTACCATCAAATTTTACGCACTTGCGAATCATAAAATAGACCCCATTAAATGGTGTGAGCAAAACGCTTATACACTACTTAATGGGGTTTTGTGCGTTTAATGAAAATTCTTTGCACAATCCTCACTCTGAAAAGTCATTCACCTGCCTTCTCCCTATCATGCTACGGTCACGCCTATCTTTTTTGTATGCAAAATAGCCCACTGAATATATTCCCACTCCACTAGAAATACATTACACACCTACACCATTCTTGCTAAGCACAACCATTTGTTATTAATGCTGTTCCCACAAAAGTAGCTTTTGATGCACTAGAAAAATGTAAAATCCTATACATGGTTCGACGTAGTCCAGTACGACTTCTTACTTAGGGGCTATACACATTTTTCAACAGAAATAATTTCCACGTTTATTCCGATGTACTTTCATCGCTTGTTTTCTAAAACCACTTCAACGGCAAAAACATTGTTTGCATCTTTGTACCTGTACTATCTGCTAACAATCACATCCACTATTCTTTTTCTAACATGCTCGCACTACAACTTGTTTGTATTGCAGCATAAAAGAAAAAAGATGCGTTGACGTAACGTCGTTACATTACACTTACTGTACTAGTATAGAGCATAGCCGCTCTCTTTATTTGTAATACAGTAAGTTTTTTTTGAACCATAAGGTTCAAATTTTTGAACGGCTTTGTTTTTGAATTCATGAAATTAAGAAGGAATTACCATGAAACGTATTATCACTCTTGCACTTGCTGCATGTATGATCTTCGGTGCTGCATTTAATGCATCTGCTGCCGATATCAAAGCTTCCGGTGGCTTCTGGGTTGGTTACGACTATGTAAACACAGACAACACTGGTAAAACAAACGACTTTATTCAGCGTTTCCGTGCTCAGATTGACATCATCGCTTCTGAGAATCTCTCCGGAACTGTATTCTTCGAAATTAACAACACATGGGGACAGGCAAACGGCAAAGTTGGCCCTGGTTCCGGTGGTGCTCTTGGTGCTGACGGTGTAAACGTTCAGACCCGCCGCGCTTACATTGATTTCGTTATCCCGCAGACAGCTGTTAAAGTTCGTGCTGGTATTCAGGGACTCGCACTTCCTGGTGCAGTATTAGGCAGCCCAGTGCTTGCTGATGACGTTGCAGCAATCGTTGCATCCGGTGCAATTAATCCAAACATCTCCCTCACAGGTTTCTTCGCACGTCCATACGACGCTGACGAAAGCCAGACAACTATCGACCTGTTCGGTGGTATTGTGAACGCAGATCTTGGAATGGTAAACGTATCCCCATACTTTGTATTTGCAAACGCTGGCGACAAAGCTCAGAAAGGCAGCAGCAATCAGGGTGACCTTACCTTTAATGAAGACGCTCAGTGGTACGGTGTAGCTTTTGAAGTTACTCCTATGCCTAACCTTATTCTGTCTCTCGACGGTGTATACGGTAAAGCATCCGGCACTGACGCAGGCTTCCTCGTTGCTGGTAAAGCAGCTTACACAACTGACCACTTTGTTCCAGCTATCGTAGGTTGGTACGCTTCCGGTAACGACAGTGACGGCGAAGGTCTCATGCCTACCATCGATGGTCAGGACTTTGCTCCGGCAACTCTCGTTGGCGAAGGTGCAACCGGCATCACTTCTGATGCAATCTTCGGTGACGCACTCGGCAAATGGGGTGTTTCCCTTCAGGCTGACGAAATCACCTTTATTGAACGTGTTTCTCACACAGTTCGCGTAACATACGTACGCGGTACAAACGATGACTCTAAAGACATCAAAAACTGGGGTGAAGACGACAGCGCTGTAGAATTTGACCTTGTTACAACTTACAGCATGTACGACAACCTCGACTTTATTGTAGACCTCGCTTACGTTGCAACCGACTTTGATGACGGTGCAGCTGAAGACGTAGACGATGTATTCAAAGCTGGCATTCTCGCCCAATACAGCTTCTAACAATTAGCCTCTTTTTAAAAACAAAGCCTATAGTGAAAGGGAGGAAGCCAGCCAGCTTCCTCCCTTTTTACATTGTCTTCCGCAATTGATTAAATCCACGATCAAAAACTTGAACGAGCAAAACCTATCACCGCCAGATACGTTTGCAATTCAAAGCTATCTACGCCTTATTTAACCAAGTCTAAAAATGCACCATACCCTTCTTTTTCCATAGAATCCTTTGGAATAAATCGGAGTGCCGCAGAGTTGATGCAGTAGCGCAAATGATTTGGAGGAGGTCCATCGTTAAACCTGTCTCCTAAATGAGAATCCGATGTATTACTACGAACTTCATAAGTCTCGCCAAAAAAAGAAAACTTTTTGTGCAACGTTATGTACTTAGGATCAATCGGCTTGGTGAATGACGGCCACCCCGTACCCGAATCAAATTGATCCGTTGTGCTGAACAATGGGGCACCCGAAAGCAAATCTACATAAATGCCCTTTTTTGTGTAAAACTTATAATACGGATTTTCAAAGGGAGTCTCTGTTCCATCTTCCTGAGTTACGCGGTATTGAAGCGGAGTAAGTAGTTCTTTAAGCTTATCTTTATCTGGTTTTTTATAATCATCCCAAGGTGCTGCACTTGCCACAATTGCACCGCTTGCAAAACAGAATATTGTGCATACGGAAACGAAAAGAGTTAGCATACTTCCTATTTTCATTATTCCTCCAAAACCTGCTCACAAACAAAATCAATTATGCCGCAGCAGGTCAGTCAGACCAGTTATTACTCACTGTTGTTATACTCCATCTTAACAAACGGCTCATAGTATATTTGCAGCTGTACTTTCTTCAACGCCTACGTCTTGTATCGGTATAGCACCCCTTCTTGCCAGATAGCAGAATCAAGACTTTCTCGCGAACTTCATCCTGTATAAGTTGATACAGAACAATATGGATATTTCACAACAAAACGCGAGTACTACAAGTTTGACGTCGCTATTTGCGGTATGGGTTGGGGAGAATAAAAAATCTGACTACCGATGAATTCGATATTATATAATGAAGATCAGGCGAATGCCTATAGTGATGAGAGAATAAGATATACTTAAATGACGTGCGGAACTGAGTTGTTTGTAATGCGAACGAAACACACTAGCTACTCAGAATCCGCACAAAATATCGCTAAGATCAGAGTACGTACTGGTGAAAAATTATACTAAGCTGGGAATAATACGAATATTGCACAGCGTCCCCCTGCACAATAATATACTGGTATACTGTGCCCTACTGAGCTTTATTCCATTTAAAATACTTCCAGCTACCTTGAGCATTAAGCCTACGCTTTCCAATGGAAACAAGATTACGGTTAATGTGCGCCAGTAACTGTGGAGTTACAAACGGCAACTCACTGCGCGTATCAGTAATATCAACAGCGCGTTTATTCAGCGTAAATATGCGACGCTCGTCATCTACCCAAAAGATAGCTGTATCAGCCCGCACAATCACTCCGTCACTTAATACTTCTTCAGACCATACTTCAATCTTATCTTGTTCAACTGGAAGCACTACTGAATGTACTAAGCGGCTATACTCTCCTTCAGGAAGAGTTTCTCTGCACCCCATAAGCAACATGCAACACACTGAGATAATAAGTAAATATTTATAAATCATCATTCACCTCCATCCTCAACTGTTGTGCTACCACTAACATAGCAAAAAAAATATGCAACCTAGAGTCACAATATCAAGTTAGATTTTAATCTGTTTCTTACAGAATTTTTTTTTGATATCAATACGCGCCAAGCTGCATATACTTACACCTGCAACCATTGGCACCACTTTATACTTCCAGCTACATTTATGTCACTGCATCCTGTCGTAGACGCTACTGTTTTTATGGCGTATAGACATTGCATGGAACAAGTTCATCAGCAAAAAGCGGCTAAAATGCCGCCATTTACAAAATACACATATTCACGTGAAGGCATTGATTGCGTGCTGTTCTTCGACGACCGAAGAAAATGGCGCATCACTATCAACGGCATTACACCTGATGCAAAATTCAAAAAACCAGACACCTGCCTCGAAGAACTCGTTGGCAATGAGGTTATGACTGCATGGGGTGTAGATTCCGAAATTCTTGCTCTCGTACCGATTGATCTGGATCTTTGGAAACGCCACAAAGCATAAATTTATTATACGCTTGCTGTACAGCGGTGTTGCAAACAAAAGTCCCTGATAAAAATGTCAGGGACTTTTTTTACGTGTCAGCAATACACCATCGCATTGCACGCTTCACAAAGCCATTTATTGCAAACAGCTAGTATAGTAAAGTTAAAAAATATATTAAATATTTCGCTTTTTCAGGTGGTTACATTTTTCAAAAACGTAAAAAAAATGAGACGCTGCACTGTTAACCACACGCACTACGTGTCTTTATCGTGGGATGTGAACAGTGCGCTATGCCACTACCATCTCAAAAACTCGTGCCACTTAATCACTGTCGTTTAGAAGCTGCCCCGCATGTTCCACTCGAACACAACGGCGTCCTATTCCAAGGCATAAGAAGCAACACACGCGCCATACCACAATTGCCAGTGACTCCGGCAAAAATCATTCCTGCACCAAAAAAGGCAACTATAAATAAAAAGGCTGAAGATACCGTGTAGCTAAGTAACAAGGTAATCAGCAATAAGGTTCCCAAAGTGATAAGCACCTGACGATCCAGCGGGATAATTTTTCTACCTTCTTTAAGAGGTAACCCTGTTTTGCTCCACGCAATAATGCCGCCATCCAACACAGCAGAGTCAACAGCACCTGCTACAGCCTGCGCCGCCTGAATTGCTCTACTTCCAGATCTACAGACAAAGACAACCTTTTTGTCTGTCCCGACTGTATCTTTAATCCTATCGGCTGAGACAAGATCAAATGGCATCACAATAGAATCAGGAATTTCTTGTTCTAAAATTTCAGTAGGTGTTCGTATATCTAATAAAACTGCTTTATTATTTTGAACCAACTCTTCTACAGCAGTTGCTTTCATCTTTTGAATGTTGTCCATATTTTTAACCCCTTTTACATAGATAGAAAATTTAGTAGGAATAGTAACTACTAACTGCACGATGTCAACCCTCACAGCTACACATACATTGTAATAAGCATCCGAGCAAACATACAAAAAAAGAAACCATATATATAACAAATTCCGATAAATAGACGACACAAAAGCGTGTAAAAATAACACCGCCACTGAGAAAAAAATTGTGTTTCGCACTAAAAAGAATTATAGCCGCGCGGAGCCAAAGATTTTGAAATTATTTTGGAGAAAAAGTTATGGCACTGAGCATCGGTATCGTTGGGCTTCCCAACGTGGGTAAGTCTACCCTTTTCAACGCCCTCACAAAGGCACAGAACGCAGAATCTGCGAACTACCCTTTTTGTACAATCGAACCCAACAAAGCGACTGTTCCTGTGCCGGACAAGCGCATTGACGTTCTCACAGAAATTGCAAATCCACAGCGCACATTGCATGCAACTGTAGATTTTATTGATATTGCCGGTCTTGTACGCGGCGCAAGTCAGGGTGAAGGTCTTGGTAACCAGTTCCTTGGCAACATTCGTGAAGCGGCTGCTATTTTGCAGGTTGTCCGCTGCTTTGAAGACGAAAACATTACGCACGTTGACGGCACCGTTGACCCTATTCGCGACATTGAGACCATTGAAACAGAATTGTTGCTTGCAGACGTTCAGTCTGTAGAAAAGCGTCATGACAAATTGCAGCGCTCCACTCGTGGCAACAAAGCAATGGTTCCAGTTGTAAACGGCATGAAAGAGCTGCTCGACCACCTTAACGAAGGTAATCCTGCATCCACTTTTGCTAAACGCGACAGCGACGTGCTTGCTGGTCAGCTGGCAGAGCTTGCTTTGCTCACTGACAAAAAAATCATCTACTGCGCTAACGTTGATGAAGACGGTCTTGCAGAAGATAACGAGCATGTAACCAAACTGCGTGAATTCGCAGAAAGCCGCGGCTGTGAGCTGGTAAAAATTTGCGCAAAGGTCGAAGAAGAGCTTCAGGGTCTTGAAGATGAAGAAGCACTGGAACTTCTTGAGTCATACGGCATCAGCGAAAGTGGTCTTGTACAAGTAATTCAGACTAGCTACCGAACTCTCGGACTCATCTGCTACTTTACAGTGGGTGTTAAAGAGGTTCGCGCATGGACTATTGTTGATGGCTACACTGCACCACAGGCTGCGGGTGTTATCCACACCGATTTTGAACGCGGATTTATTCGTGCAGAAGTTATCGCGTATGATGCATTTGTAGAAAATAAAACTGAAGCAGCATGCCGTGCCATCGGAGTTTTACGCTCTGAAGGTAAGGATTATATTGTTAAAGATGGGGATGTTGTTCACTTCCTCTTCAATGTATAGTACACACTTCCCAAATCAATATGGTTACCCTGTTTTTTTAAATAGGGTAACCTGTTTGGGAGGAAATTTTGAAAAAACTATTTGCAGGATTCACTGCTCTTGTCTTCTGCGCCTTATCTGTTCTGCTACTTTCCACACCAAGCTATAGCATTACTCTTTCCGAAATCCGTGCCCGCGGAGAACTACGTCACTTAGGCGTTCCCTATGCCAGATTTGCAGACAACAATGCTGACGGACTTGATTGCCTCCTCATTCGACGCTTTGCGGAACATCTTGGTGTAAAGTACACCTTCATTTCCACCAACTGGGAAAACGCAATCTCAGACCTCACCGGCATCAACCCCTATTCACCAGATCAAAGCCTCGCAGTGCGTCCCCCAAAAGGCGATTTACTCGCAAATGGATTCACAATCCTGCCACAGCGCGAACGCTTTGTACTATTTTCCCACCCAACATTCACCGCCCAAGTGTGGCTACTGGCAAAAGCAAATGCCGACATCCAGCCCATATCTCCCACAGGGAACATTCAAGCAGATATTGAAAAAACGGTTGCCAAAACCATCGGGAAAACGGTGTACGGCATCGAAAAAATCTGTATTGATGTCAATTTATTTCCAAGCCTTCGTCAAGCAGCCGGTTCTGCGGAAAACATCCCGCTTCACACATTTCATCAGCCACTTTCCTTTGTTACTTCGGAATATAATATATTTCTCATGGAATCTCCCAGTGCTTTAATGGCATTAGGTTCTTGGCCCTACACTTTCAAAATTATTGGACCAGTTGCTAAACCACAAAATATGGGCGTGGCATTTGCGAAAGATTCTGCTGAACTAAGAGATGAATTTAACCGTTTTTTCGAACAATTCTGGAAAAGCGGAGAATACCAAAAACTCGTAAACTGCTATTTCCCTAATTCTTTCATTTACTTCAATAAATTCTTTACGAAGAGCTTTCCTTGATGAACAAACCGCTTGAACAACTTTTTTCGGGTAAAAAATCGTTCAATATCATATTGATACTCTGCGTAATAATTGTCTCTGCGTTTCTAATGCTCGGTATTTTACTGCATCGTTCGCAAGGCTCGTTACAACAGATGCGGCAGGAGCAGTTTCGGAATGACTCGGAAAAAGTTGCAAGTGCGTTTAAAGGATACTTTGCAGAACGGAAAAGAGACCTGCGCACACTTGCCTCAGCTCAAGCTTTTTCAAGCTATTTTCATAACAAAGCGCTCGGTATTTCACTAGACTACGGCATGCGTGCCATCATTTGGAATATTGAGGTGGTGCTAAAACGTTTTATTATGGAATACAAAGTCGAAGATGAATTCTTTTTTTCCGAAGTTGCTTTCATCGACTATAAATACCGGATGCGTATCCGCGTACTATCCAACAAAAACGCTGAACCACCTATTTCAATTAAAACAATAACAGAAAAACAACTCATTCCCCCCAGTACTCCCCTTACATTGGAACAGAGTGGCGACAACCCAGAGCTACGCATCTCAATCCCCTACTTCATTATGGGAAAACACGTCGGCGAGCTGTCAGCAACCCTCTCGTCCACAGCAATAGAAAAATATCTTCAACTGCTCCAAAACTCTGACAGCTTCAACCTTGTCTTGCTGTACAATAATATCCTTTTTGCACACACCACGTCACCAGATCTGCAATTCAGTATTAACAAGCTTTCGGAAGTACCTCCAAACACGCTGCTGCAATTAGACACCGCAGCCCACATCAACGACACACTTGTTCCTATGACAGCGCGTCTTATGCCGATCATACAACGCAAGATTGTCGCCATATCTTTCATCGAAAGCGAAAAACTGAATCGAGGGCAGCTACCAGACGGCATTATGCTTATCTTTTACGCCATCTTCTTAGCGGCGGCAGCAAGCATTACATTTGCGGCACATATGATTGTCAAAAATACTTCTCTTGCGCGTAGCCTCAAAGAGGCAGCAGACAGTAAAAAATCAACGGCGGAACATCTGGCAACGCTACAGCAAGAAATTATTGTCCGCCGAAATGCTGAAATGCACGCGCTCACAGCACAGCAAAAAGCAGAACAATTAACACATGTGGTACCGAGCGCAGTCTTTACAATCACAATGGACCGCAAAATAGATAGCTGGAATAAAAGAGCTGAAGAATTAACAGGCTACAGAGCAATCGAAATGATCGGGCAAACCTGCTCGTCTCTTTTTTTAGATACGTGCAAGGACGAATGTGCACTGTTTCCATACAAACAAAAAACAACATGCGGTAACCAGCACACACTGCGGCAAAAAAACGGTTCTCTGAGAACCATCATTAAAAATACCGAGCCGATGCTTGATGGTTTCGGTCAAATTATCGGACTGATCGAATGCTTCGAAGATATTACAGATCAACAAAAGACACTGGCTGCGCTAGCAAAAACAGAAGCCAACTACCGTGATATTATCCAGAACGCACAAGACGGTATTTTTCAAAGCACATTATCGGGTGAAATTTTGAATGCAAACCCAGCGTTCTTGAACATTTTTGAATTTAACACTGTTGAAGAGATGCGCCGGTCATTTCGGGGATTTGAAAACCACTTTTATGTCTGCTCAACGCGCAGAGCAGAATTTGTTAATGCAATGCTCAAAAACCGATTTGTGACTAACTTTGAATCACAAATACGCACCAACAGCGGGCGGTTACTGTGGGTGCTGGAAAGTGCTCGTTTGCGCACCGCACCGGATGGTTCCATCCGCTTTGAAGGCTTTGTGCGCGATATAACCGTTCAAAAAGAAGCTGAACAAAACCTGATCGCTGCAAAAGAAGCAGCAGAAGCAGCCAGTACAGCAAAAAACAACTTCCTCGCAAATATCAGTCACGAATTGCGTACCCCCATGAACGCAATCATCGGGATTTCAGAGTTAGGTTTACGATCTGAAACTGACCCAACCCGCAAGCGCAACATGGAAGTCCTTTATAGAGCCTCTAGCTCTCTGCTCAATCTATTAAATGACTTGCTCGATTTTTCCGCAATCGAAGCGAATGTCCTTTCGCTCAAATCTGCACCGTTTTCCGTTCCAGAAATCATGTGCAACATTCGTGATCTCATGCGAGGGGAAGCTCGCAAAAAAAATCTAGAATTCACTGTCACAACCGACCCATTCTTTCCTCCACTCGTTGTCAGTGACAAAGAACGCGTGAAGCAAATCCTCGTCAACCTTATATGGAACGCGATTAAATTTACAAATGCCGGTGCTATTTCTGTACATTGCTATGCATCGCCCCTTGAATCCGGTGAAGTTGAGACACAATCTCACCACACCAGTACCATTGCGCAAGAAAAAGTGCTGTTAACCTGTTCGGTTTCAGATACAGGAATCGGCATCCCTTCTGATAAGTTAGAAGAAATTTTCGAAAGCTTTGCGCAACTGCAATCTTTTGATGCAGCCCCACATGGTGGCATAGGATTAGGTCTTGCTATCTCACAGCGCCTAGCTCTGCGGATGGGTGGAACGATTACAGTAAAAAGTACCCTTAATCAGGGTTCTACATTCACTGTACAAATCCCGTGCAGTATCCCCTCAGATAACGCTGACCAACCACACTTGCTGTTTGCAGAGTCGCAAGACACTATTTCTTCCATGCCTCCACTTAATGTACTCGTAGCTGAAGATAACGTGTTCAGTCAGGAAGTATTGATACAAATGCTTAAAGAAGACGGGCACACTGTATTTCTCGCAGAACACGGGGAGCAGGTTCTCGAAATTCTTTCCCATACCTCAGTGGATATCATCCTGATGGATGTACAAATGCCGGTACTGGATGGGTTAGAAACAACAAAACGCATACGCGCGGGAGAAGTTCCCAACCTTGATGTCACTATTCCCATCGTTACAATCAGTGCTCATGACCCGATAACCTCAACTGATAGTTTCCATAATGGAGAAGTAACGGAATGGCTTCAAAAGCCTATAACCCTTCACGCGTTGCAACAAGTTTTGCGCTCCATATTCACGCCAAAACACCATATAGCAGTCGATACTCATGATTCTGAATTGCTAAAAGACCAAGATTTTACTACTGCAATGCATATTGATTTTGATGTTATTATCGAGATGGTTAACGGAAAGCATAAGATAGTTGGAACGATACTACGTACGTATTTATCGTCACTTCCTGCCACACTGGAACTTCTGCAAATAGCATGTAATGAGGCTGATGCTGAAAAAATAGCAAGCATCACCCATACACTAAAAGCTACTATGGGGTCTGTAGGCGCGGTTGCACTCGCGCAGACCGCACAACAAATGGAACATTTTGCTCGCAACAATAATATATATGAAGCACAAAATCTTCTTGCAGATTTTATGGAAGGTGCACAGCAGTCTATGGAAGAAGTTACAGACTACTTAGCCCAAAATACTAGAGCGTGTTCGTAAGTTGTATACGTAAAGATTCTAAACAGCTTTTTTCTTACAAGTCAGAGGTAAAAATATCTTGAAGGCATAGCAACGCTACGTCGAAATAATTTTTTTGCTTATGGCGCATCAAAGGAAAAACACTGACAGCAGCACAAGTTTGCTTGTTAGAATCAGGCGCTAATCATAAGCTTCGTAATCGCTAAAAACAGCCGTTTGCCTCAGGCAGCAGTGCCTGCAATCAGTACAGTTATCCTTTCGTACATAAAATGCCCCGTGATAATATTCTATTCTGTCCGTACACATTATTTAGACCACCATACCAAGGATACGCACGATGCCAATCAGTCCCAAAGCCGGAAAAAAAGCACTTCCGTCCGATCTTATAAATGTTCAGAAACTAGTTACAGCCTACTACACAATAGCCCCAAATCCAGATGAACCACAGCAACGGGTTGCTTTTGGCACATCAGGTCATCGTGGTTCAGCATTCACAGCAAGCTTTAACGAGCCGCACATTGCCGCTGTAACACAGGCTATTTGTGAATACCGTAAAAAAGAAGGCTACACTGGACCATTATTCATGGGTAAAGATACCCACGCGCTTTCAGAGCCAGCACACCAGACCGCTCTTGAAGTTCTGGCAGCCAACGGCGTGACTGTAAAAATAGAAAAAGACGATGCCTATGTGCCAACCCCTGTCATTTCTCATGCCATCCTCACATATAATCGCGATAATTCCGATATCGCAGACGGCATTGTTGTCACCCCTTCCCACAACCCGCCACAGGATGGTGGATTTAAATACAACCCACCAAACGGTGGACCTGCTGACACAACAACCACGAAATGGGTTGAAGACCGCGCAAACGAACTCATCCGTAACGGAAATGCAGGCGTCGCACGTATCCCTCTTGCCGATGCGCTGAGTGCCTCAACTACACAGAGATACGACTACCTCACCCCGTATGTTAAAGATCTTGAGAACATTATCGATATGGATGCTATCAAAAAAGCTGGCATCCGCATCGGTGTTGATCCCCTCGGTGGAGCTGGCGAAGCATACTGGGAACCAATTGCAAAGCATTACGGACTCAATATTGAAGTTGTAAATAAAGAGATTGATCCTACCTTCCGCTTTATGCCTATGGACAGAGACGGGGTTATTCGTATGGACTGCTCTTCGCCTTGGGCAATGGCAGATATGATTCGCCTACAGCCACATTATGACATTGCATGCGGCAACGACCCAGATACAGATCGGCATGGTATTGTTTGCAGCAAAGGCCTGATGAACCCGAACCATTACCTTGCAGCTGCAATTGAATATCTATTCACGCACCGCCCGCAATGGAACAAGGATGCCGTGGTCGGCAAAACCCTTGTTTCCAGCCATATGATTGACCTTGTGGTCGAGTCTCTTGGGAAAAAAGTTGCAGAGGTTCCTGTAGGCTTTAAATGGTTTGTTCCGGGTCTTATTGATGGCAGCTATGGTTTTGGTGGTGAAGAAAGCGCCGGAGCAAGCTTCTTACGTAAAGACGGAACCGTTTGGACAACAGACAAAGACGGTATTATTTTGAATTTGCTCGCAGCAGAAATTCTTGCAGTAACCGGTAAAGATCCGCAACAGCACTATGATGCCATGACTGAAAAGTTCGGCACTCCACTTTATGAACGCTTGCAAGCCCCTGCTTCTCCAGAACAAAAAGCTGCTCTTAAAAAGCTTTCACCAGAAATGGTTGAATCGGACACACTTGCCGGAGAGCCTATCATAGCAAAGCTTACACAAGCTCCTGCTAACGGAGCATCAATCGAAGGACTAAAGGTCGTAACAAAATCTGGATGGTTCGCAGCGCGCCCTTCCGGCACAGAAGATATTTATAAAATTTATACCGAAAGCTTCAAGGACAAAGAACATCTCGCACTCTTACAAAAAGAAGCGCAGGACATGGTTTCTGAAGCATTCAAGGTTGCCGGTGTGTAGGCACATGTAGAATTATTACACACAGGCGCGCCTTGCCTTCTTCACCGCGAACCCGTAAGTATGCTTATTGCCACAGATTATAACTCGCAGACACTTTGCAAAAACTAGGCGCAGTGGTATAGCGATAGGCCTATATGGAGGTTTCCCAAATGAAGTTTCTAATCGTTGATGACGACTTCGACAGTCGCCGACTCGTACAAAAAATCCTTCATGCATACGGATATGCTGATCTGGCAGCCGACGGCGAAGAAGGCGTGGAAGCATTCCGCCAAGCGCTGCAAGCAGGCGAGCCTTATGATGTAATTACACTCGACATAATGATGCCGAATATCGACGGACAAGATGCTCTGCGCGAAATCCGTGATCTTGAAAAAGAATATGGGATTCCTCCTGAAAACAGTGCAAAGGTAATCATGATATCCGGATTAGATGACAGTCAGGAAGTACATGATGCTTTTTTCCTTGGTGATGCAACAAGTTACATCGTCAAGCCTATCAGGAAAAAAGTACTCATAGAAGAAATCCAAAACTTGGGAGTCCAGCTGGAGTCCTGATAGAGCGCACAATCCATCAATTTTTGATAAAAAAATGGCCAGATCCAACATTTTTTGTGATCTGGCCATTGTTTTTCCTTCAAATTAGACTTATGACCCAAGTATCTGTTAGACAAAAATTAACCATGTCATAACGATAAAACAAACCATATCCACACAACAATACAAACCTTTTCAGGAGGACTCCAATGGCCTACCCAGAAAACCTTCTTTACAGCAAAAGCCACGAATGGACAAAAATTGAAGGTGATGAAGCGACCATCGGCATCACCAGTTTTGCTCAGGAGCAGCTTGGCGACATTACATTTGTAGAGCTTCCAGAAGCAGGTGACACCCTCGATGTTGGTGATGAAATGGGTTCTATTGAATCTGTAAAAGCAGCAAGCGAACTCTACATTCCTGTCAGCGGCGAAGTTCTCGCTGTTAACGAAGATCTCGAAGATGCACCGGAAAAAGTAAACGAATCTCCTTTTGAAGGCGGATGGCTTATTAAAATCAAGCTGAACGGTGAACCAGCAGACCTCCTTTCTGCTTCTGAATACGCAGAACTGGTAGCTAACGAAGCACACTAGTAATAAAAAGGAGGCGTTATGCCGTTTACTCCGCATACAGCTGAAGAAGTGCAAGCAATGCTTGACGTTATCGGTGTAAGAACCATTGAAGATCTGTTTGCAGACATCCCTGCGGACATGCGTCCTAAAAGCTTTGACCTGCCTCAAGGCTTAAGCGAAATGGAAACATGTGCTTACCTTGAACAGCTTGCAGGTAAAAACAATACTGATCTTGTAAGCTTCTTGGGTGCCGGATTCTACAATCACTATATTCCTAAAGCCATCGACAACCTTGTTGGTCGTGGCGAATTCTACACTGCGTACACTCCATACCAACCTGAATCCTCACAGGGAACGCTTCAGGCTATTTTCGAATTCCAGACTGCAATCTGCCGTCTCCTCGAAATGGATGTAGCTAACGCCTCTGTCTACGATGGTGGAACCGCTATCTTTGAGGCTATGATGATGGCAGTTCGTGCTGGTCGAAAGCGTAAAAAAATCGTAATTGATGAGTCTATCAGCCCGATTTACCGCGAGATGCTGGACACTTACACAAACAACATCGACGTAGACGTTGTTGTGGTACCGCATACAGAGGGTTTGTCCAATGTAGAAGCGCTTAAAGCAGCTATTGACGGTGACTGTGCGGGCGTTGTTGTTCAGAACCCTAACTTCTTCGGCAACGTTCAGGACTTTACAGAATTATTCGAGCATGCCCACGCTAACAAAGCATTAGGCATCATCTCTGTGTACCCTGTCATGCAGTCTGTCATGAAAACTCCTGGAGAAATGGGAGCAGACATTGCCGTTGCAGAAGCCCAGAGCCTTGGTCAGCCACTTTCATTCGGTGGACCTTACCTTGGCGTCATGTCCTGTTCAAAAAAAATGATCCGCCAGATTCCGGGACGCATTGTTGGACGCACAGAAGACATCGACGGCAAAACAGGCTACGTGCTCACGCTTCAAGCTCGTGAACAGCATATCCGACGCGCAAAAGCCACATCAAACATTTGTTCCAACCAAGCCCTGTGCGCTCTTCGTGCCCTTATTCATATGTCATTACTTGGTCCTGAAGGGCTTATACGCACTGCTGAATTAAGCATGGAGCGTGCTCATTACCTTGCAGACCGCCTGACAATGATCGAAGGGGTAGAACTGCTTAACGGTGCGCCATTCGGTAACGAATTCGCTATCCGTCTGCCTATCAAAGCTGAAGAAGCTATTGAGGCACTTATGGACAAAGGCTTTGTAACCGGCTTCCCTGTTGGTCGTTATTACGAAGACATGGACGACGTTCTCCTTGTTGCCTGTACCGAGCTGCATTCATTCGAACAGATTGGTGTATTCACCGAGCTGTTGGGAGGTATTCTCTAATGAAAACCATTTTTTCCCAATCCGTTCCCGGTCGTTCCGCATGTCTGCCGCCAATGCCGGAAGAACGTGCAGAACGTTTTCTTCCTAAAGAGCTTATGCGTGCCAAGCGTCCGGCGTTGCCGGAAGTAAGTGAGCTTGACGTTGTTCGCCATTTCACCAAATTAAGTACGTTTAACTACGGTGTAGATTCTAACTTTTACCCGCTCGGCTCCTGCACAATGAAATACAATCCGAAATTTACGGAGTATGTTGCAGCATTGCCGGGTTACACCACCCCTCACCCTGCTCTTGCACAGCTTCCTAAAGGCTCCCAGTACACACAGGGTTCCTTGGAAGTTATGTACGAGACAGAAAAAATGCTTTGTGAACTTACTGGCATGGATGCTTTTACATCCCAGCCAATGGCAGGTGCTAATGGCGAGCTGACAGGCGCGCTCATTATTGCCGCATACCACAAAGACAAGGGTAACAAAAAAACAAAAATCATATGCCCGGATGCAGCGCACGGTACGAACCCTGCTTCTGCTGTTCTTGCTGGATACGAAGTTATCAACATTGAATCCAAAGACGGCATGGTTGACCCTGAAGCATTAGAAGCAGTCCTCGACGAGGATGTAGCAGCGGTTATGATGACATGTCCGAACACACTCGGACTGTTTGAAAACCACCTGCCTACCATTGTAGAAAAACTGCGCAAAGTTGATGCACTTCTCTACTACGATGGCGCTAACTTTAACGCTATCATGGGTAAAATGCGCATCGGCGATGTAGGGTTTGACGTAGTACACCTTAATGTCCACAAAACACTCGCTACTCCGCATGGCGGCGGTGGTCCGGGTGCAGGCCCTGTTGGTGTATGTGCGCGTCTGGAACCATACCTGCCGAACCATCGTCCAGCTAAAGCAGCGGACGGCACTTTCTATTTAGATACTGACAATCCTAAATCTATCGGACACATGTCACCGTTCTACGGCAGTTTTGCAGTAATGCTCAAAGCATTTGCCTACATGCTCCGTCTCGGTGGAGAAGGTCTGACCAGAGCGACTGAGCTTGCAGTACTGAACGCAAACTACATGCGTAAGCGTCTGGAAGAACACCTGCACATTCCATACAACCGCATTTGTATGCATGAATTTGTTGCATCTGCCTGCAATCAGCAATCAGAATGCGGCGTACGCGCTCTTGATATCGCAAAAGCTCTGCTCGAAAAAGGACACCACGCACCTACTATCTACTTCCCACTGATCGTAAAAGAGTGCATGATGTTTGAACCGACAGAAACAGAAAGTAAAGAAACTCTCGATATCTTCCTTGATGATCTTATTGAGATTCTTGAAACTTCTAAAACAGATCCTCAATCTCTCTTTGATGCCCCTCACAACACTCCTGTACGTCGGCTTGACGAAACAAAAGCAGCTCGTGAAATGGTGTTAGTAGATGAAATATGATCTAATTATAGTTGGTTCCGGACCCGGTGGACTTAAAGCAGCTACCCGTGCTGCGTCTTCCGGTCTGAAAACCGCACTCATAGAAAAAGCCGACATTGGTGGAACATGCCTCAACTGGGGTTGTATTCCTACCAAGATGTATCTTGGCGCTACGGCTGCCAATCCGCTACTGCATACGCAGATAAAAGCAAAGTCTGCCTCAGGAAGCATTGATTTCAATCTGCCTAATATTGTGCAGAAGAAAGACCGCTTCATAAAAGGCACTCGCTCTGCCGCAGAAAAGCAATTGGTCAATCTCGGCGTTGATATAATCAAAGGTGTTGGAGCGTTTAGTAGTCCGAAAGCTATTACTGTTACAACCGATGATGGTACAACAGAAGTTACTTTCGAAAAGCTAATCATTGCCACAGGCTCTATGCCTGCTGCATTTCCAGGGTTAGAGCCTGATGGAGATTGTGTTCTCAACTCCACCCATGCGCTTATGCTTACGGAAGCACCTGAGTCTATGATCGTTGTGGGTGCAGGAGCAATCGGGCTTGAAATGGGCGATTTCTTCAGCCGTCTTGGTGCAAAAATCACCATTGTTGAAGCGCTACCTAACCTTGTACCAACCGAAGATCCTGACGTTGGTGATGCGTTCCGCAAAATTCTCAAACGAGAAAAGTGGGGAGTTCGCACCGGTGAAAAAGTACAGAGCGTCAAAACTGTTGACGGTAAAGCTGTGCTCACGTTTGAATCCGGTGAAACTCTTACAGCGGATAAAGCCCTTATGGCTGCTGGTCGTCAACCTGCATCCAAAGAGCTTAACGCTGACGCAGCAGGTATTGAATGCGTGGGCGCAGGTTGGATTACAACCAACGACTATTTGCTCGCAGCAGAGAACATTTACGCCATCGGAGACGTAAACGGACGCACACTGCTTGCACATGCAGCCGACCACCAAGCTTGCTATGCTGTCGATCATGCTGCTGGTAAAATTACTACAGCATACGACTCTGGTCCAATGCCTGCTTGCTTCTACGGACATACAGAAGTAATGCGCGTAGGTCCAAACACCGCTGACCTGCAAAAAGCAGGGCATAAGGTAGAAACCTCTACCGCAATGCTTGTTGCAAACCCAATAGCACAGTCTTACGGTACCACTCAGGGGTTCGTAAAAGTACTATGGGTCGACAACAAAGTGCATGGTATCGTAGCAATTGGTCACGGGGTTTCTCACCTCGTAACAGCAGCAGCCATCATTGTTAAGCAACAGTGGGCACCAGAAGATGTACATTCCATCATATGGGCACACCCAACGCTTGATGAAGCGCTGGAAATGGCGCTAGTTGCTCCACGTAACCCTGCATAATCTTAGATCACACAAAAGACCGCCTCACAGAGGCGGTCTTTTTTTGACTTCACGTTTCCACTCTAGTTAAAACGTACTAATTTTTTTCCATCCACTCACCCACGCTTTGTACTTAAAATCGAATCACTACCCCTGCTCCCTCTATATTCCTATAACTTCATCTGTTACAACAAGTTGCCACAATCATAGCGGTAACAATCATTAGCGCAAATAAGGAGTTCTTTGATGAACATCACAATACGAGAAACACAGCACAGCGACCTTACCGAAATTATGCGTGTTGAAGAGGAAGCATTTGGCTCCAAAATAGAAGCAGAGCTAGTACAAAATTTATTAAATGACCAAACAGCAGAGCCACGCCTTTCATTATTAGCTTTTGATGGCGAAAACGCTGTAGGGCACATCTTGTTTACAGCCATTACGATTGGGGAATCGACCGTAAAAGCATCAATTCTAGCGCCTCTGGCTGTTACACCTGAAGCTCAAAAGCAAGGAATCGGCGGTAAGCTTATTAAGGCTGGGTTAGCGCAGCTGAAAGCACAAGGCGTGAGCATTGTTTTAGTATTAGGGCATCCAGAGTATTACACTCGATACGGCTTTTCCCCTGTGTACCCTCACCCTATTAATGCACCATATCCTATTCCTGAAGAACACAGGGATGCATGGATGATGCATGTACTTGATGACACCGACCTGAGCAGCATAGCAGGAACAGTCACTGTTTCTGACGAGTTAGGCAAACCTGAATACTGGCAAGAATAGTAAAAAGTCACTCGTAAAACACACATGCCTCTTTTCAAAATACTCTGAAAGAGGCATGTTCAGCAGATTTTTTCCCGTCCCACTCCCTACAAAATACCGCCTTGCAGAACATCTAGAGGATATTACGGATATACTCCGTCTACAGTACAAAAGCAGTAATTTGTCTTTGTATTACAATACGTCAAATTCTAGATCACATCACTACTCTATCTACATGTAATAATTCTCGAAAAAAACGCAAAAAACACTTACAGAAATATAATACTCTTTAACTATGCAATATTTGTATGAATATAGACTGTAGAAATGGAAAAATCCGCATCAAATCATCGTTTTTTACATCATGTTACTTTTGTTAATTGAATTATTCTTATGAAAATAAGCACATAGTTTCATAAACATCCTTGTCGCGCTCCTCTGGTTGCCATATATTACATCTTGACCACGCATAATTTGACCTAAACCAGAAAACTATACTAGCCGGAGGGGACCAGTATGACGATTAAGAGAACATTGCTTATCGCGCTTTCTCTTGTGTTGTTTGCGACATCCGTAGTCCAGGCGCAAGAGTACATCCTTCAACCTAAAGTTGCCAGTTTCAACTTCCTTATTGACGACTCTGGCTCCATGATGATGCACGAAGCGCAAACAGGAGTTAAAAAGATCGTCCTTGCAAAACGAGTAATGCAGATGATCAACCAAGCGATGCCACCATTTGGTTGTATGATGGCAGCAGCGCAAACTTTTACTCCTTTCCAGCCAATTGTCGGCTACGGACCTTATGATCCTGCAGTAATGGCAAAAGCTATTAACTCCATTACTACAGATAAAGAGATCCGCGCACGCTGGACAAGAATTGGTGAAGCATTCCAACTGCTCACACCAATGGCAACTCAGATGGCGCCTAAGAGTGCTGTAGTTATCGCAACTGACGGTGTTAACAACATGGGTCCAGACCCAATTGAATCCCTGATGGGCTTCTACAATGCTAACCCGCAGACCTGCGTACACTTCATCTCTTTTGCTGACACTGCGGAAGGAAGCAGAACAATTATGGAGATGTTCAACCTCAACACTTGCTCAGTAATGGCAGACGGTAAAGCACTGCTTAACGACCCTGTTGCATTCAACGAGTTCATGGTTGACGTATTCTACACTCCTACTGAAGTTGTTGACGAAGTCATGGTAATTGACAACGTGCTCTTCAAGTTCGATTCCTCTAAAATTCTTCCTGCAGCACGTCCTATCTTAGATGAAGCAGCACGCCTCATTATGTGCGGTCAGACTTGCACCACTGTTATCGGCCACACCGATTCCATTGGTACACCAGAATACAACATGGGTCTGTCACTCCGCCGTGCAGCCTCCGTACGCAACTACCTCATTAAGAAAGGCGTACCGGCTGACCGTATCAAAGTGATCGGTAAAGGCGAATTCGACCCTGAATTCTCAAACGATACAGCAGAAGGACGCAGACACAACCGTCGCGTAAACATCCTGCTTAACTAGTACATAAAACAAGTGCCCGGCAGCTCAGGCTGTCGGGCATTTCTGTGCGTCTAACTTAAAATGGCAACACCCTCAGCAGTTGGCCCCTGTAAATTACCAACATCAGCTACATTCGGTTTTGTCACCTAATCTTCAGGAGATTTTCATGAAAAAGATTCTGGTTTTGTTCGTTATTGCGTGTGTTACATGTTTACTCAGCACTCCATCCAGCGCTATCACTCAGGAAGAATTAGAAAGCACATTACGCGTTCACGCAGCAAATAATCTCGACAGCATGTGCAAACAGATGCCGAACTGCGGTGGTAAAGTTGAAACAGAAAAGAAAACAAACGGTCAGTGGGCTCGCTCCTACTGCGACTTGAGAAAAGACACCATTCAAGTTGCTGTGCATCAAGTTAAAGAAACAGGAGCGTATGTCGGCGTTATCAAATACGTTAAAGTAAAATATGAGGCTGTCGGCGATTCAAAAGAATCTGCAATGCAACAGCCTTTCCGCGTGGTTCAACGAAACCGCATTACTAAAATTCGTCAATATAAGAACGGACACTGGGAATAGAGAATAGCCACGCATCGAAGCGACATGACACTGATCGCGCCCTCTGTCGACTGAGACCTGGCACCAACGCTTTTCGATGCTTCTCTTCCCACCCTATTACACACTAAAAAAGACCTGATACATTTCGTATCAGGTCTTTTTTATAACTTTTTTTGACAATCCAAAAATATCTTTAGCTTCGCTTGGTCAACCCATACTTACGCAATTTGTACTGGAGCGTACGGCGACTGATACCAAGTGCATCAGCTGTGCGCTCCCTGTGTCCACCATTAGCATTCAATGCTTCAATCAATGCCTGACGTTCAGCGTCATCCAAGGTTTTCGGGCGGGAAATAGTACGATTTCCGACACCAGCCTGTGGCGGCATAGGTGCTCCCTGCCTGCTATATCCTTGCTGCATGCCATAATTTGATTGACTATTGTACCCGCTCTGCCCACCAAAATCTGTACGGTTAAAGTCAGTAGGTGCAGAATAATTATTTTGTCCGGTGGAATAATCAACTCCAGACGGAGCAGTAAAACTTTGCGCAGAATACGATGATCCCGCTGCCATTGATTCTGCCTGACCATATTGCGGTTGCTGAACAGGTTCAGGCGGAGCCGTAAGTAACGGCGGCAACGATTCTACATTAAGAATTTCCGAACGGGACAAAATAAGTGCACGCTCCAGCACATTCTCAAGCTCACGAACGTTACCCGGCCACGGATGCATGGTAAGCTTCTGCATAAAATCAGGGCTGACACCTCGCACGCTCTTACGGTTTTTCCGTCCCAGTTTGTCGAGGAGCCTGCTGACAAGCAGTGGAAGATCCTCAAGACGCTCACGCAGAGGAGGTGAGATGATTTCGAGAACATTAAGGCGGAAATATAAGTCTTCTCTAAACTCGCCTCTTGCCACAGATTCCCGTAAATTACGGTTTGTCGCAGCAATAATACGTACATCCACTTCAACAGGCTTTACCGCACCAAGCGGTTCAACCACACGTTCCTGCAAGGCACGCAACAATTTTGCCTGAAGTTCAATCGGCATTTCACCGACCTCATCAAGAAATAATGTTCCACCTTTTGCAAGCTGGAAGCGCCCAGGCTTATCCTTTACCGCTCCCGTAAAAGCACCACGAACATAGCCGAACAATTCACTTTCCAGCAAATTGCCCGGTAACGCAGCGCAGTTGACCTTTACCATTGGAAACGCCGCACGGTTGCTCCGCTCGTGCAAGGCTTCTGCAATAAGCTCTTTCCCTGTACCGGATTCACCCATTACAAGCACGGTTGCTTCTGTAGGGCCTACCTGACGGATAAGCTCAAGCATATCCTGCATAGCAGCGCAGCCACCGATGATTTTTTCTGATGGATCATTCCCAATAAATTTTTTGCGTAAATTATCGTTTTCAGCCAGCAGCCTGCCATGTGTGTAGGCTTTTTCAAGCACAGCAATAAGTTCATCATTATCAGCAGGCTTACTCAGGTAATCAAATGCACCGCGCTTCATAGCTTCTACCGCCGACCCTACAGTTCCAAAAGCGGTAAGCATAATAACAGGAAGATTAGGATATTTTTCCTGAATTATTGCCAGAGTCTCACTACCGTCAATACCAGTCATTCGCATATCTAAGAGAACAACATTCACATTGTGGGATGCAAGATGCTCAATACCAGCTTCACCGGAGCTTGCCTCCGCAACGCTCCATCCAGCATCTTCCACAACAGCGCGCACCATCATTCGCAGCGCCGGTTCATCATCAATAACTAACAATTGCTTATTATATGACATACTGTTCCTCATCTTCCACGTCGGGGAAAAAGAGTGCAATGGTGCAACCGCGTCCGGCATTTGATTCAATTAATGCCTTACCTTCGTGCTCCATCATTGTTTTATGTACCAGCGCAAGCCCAAGACCAGTGCCTTTTGACTTCGTGGTGAAAAACGGCTCAAACGCCTGATCTATCTGCTGCTTTTTCATACCTGGACCATTGTCCCGAACAAAAATCCATACACCGTCTTCACCATATGCAGACGCAATATGAATATGCTTGCTCTCAATGTCCGAGGCATCCAGCGCATCCAGACTATTTAACATTAAATTAATAAGTGTCTGCTTCAATAAATCAGCATCCGCCTGCACATACGGAGATTCTAGGCTTACCTCAAACTGTACGTTTTTGCCTTCCAAATCGAACCGCAGCAAGTTGCTGATACCTTCAGCAAGTTCGATAAGATCAACTTCTTCTTTTTGCACAGCACGAGGGCGAGAAAGATACAACAAATCAGTGATAACTCGGTTCAGCCTGTCAGCTTCCGTAATCATTGTTTGCGCGTACGTTTCATCCGGTTCGCTGCCTTTAAATTTTTTCGCAAAATATTGAGCAAACCCACGCAGCGCACTCAGTGGATTTCGAATTTCATGCGCCATGCCCGCTGCAATTGTACCCAGCGCAGCCATTTTTTCGGCATCTTGTAGACTTTTTTCCAACTCACGGAATCGTGTTCGATCACGAACAAGTACAAGGCGCGACCCTGCTTCTTTATGTTCTTTAAGTGGTACAGAAAGAATCTCCAGATGCGTTCCCTGAACAGTGACCTGCTCCCAGTTAGCATTGGAATCTTCCGGCAAATTTTTGAAGCAGTTGGCTAAATCTTCCGGCAACGCGGAAACAGATAATCCGGCGAGTCCGCTACCTTTTGCTTTAAACACATCATGTGCCGCAGGGTTTGCTGCTCTAATTACGTTATCTGGACTGACAATTAGAAGTCCGTCCGGCAGATTATCCAGCAAGCGAGCCTGAAAACGCTCAAGCTGCAACGCTTTGCCAGCAAGCTCGCGTCGTTTAAGCAGAGCCATAGCAAGCGCCCATGTAAAAATCGCAGCTACGAGAATATAAGCAGCCTGAAACAAAGCGTTTTGCTTAAACCCTTTGTACACTGCAAAGTGCTTGGTCATATCCAGACCAACTACAAGAAATGTATTTTTAGAAGGCACATCAGGCTCAAGCGAATGTACATCTAACCCTTTGCTATGCTTTGCATAAACATACACACGGTGTTTTCCGAATTTAGCAATCCCATTCCATGTGCCAGTCTGCACCATTGTCGGAATTGCTTGTTGTGGAAAAAGGATACTATTTGCTGCTCCGCCTTCAAGCGATGAAAGGATTTGTCCGCCTTTTTCATCAAGCAGACCTACAAACATTACTTCTCCGCTTTTTTGAAGCTCGCGGAAGAACTTAGCAGTGCTTGGCAAACCAGCTACTTGCCCATTTTGTGTCAAGATACCAGTGCGCAACGAAATATCAACAGATTGGAGCACAGAACGCGCTGTAAGCTGAAGGTGCTGTAACCGCGCCTCTTCCTGCTGCCGTAATGTTTGTCCTGTTGAAACAATGAGCGAAAGCCCGATGGTAATCAATGTTACAATCGCAATAATAATCGTGCTTCGCTCTTTACTTAAATCAGCAATTTCCATGTAAATCCTAATCTCGTCAAAATAGAAGGGAACTGGAGCAATACACTTGCGCCCGAGCATCTGCTACGCATTTATGAAAAAGTCATGCCAAAGTGACTTTTTTTGCACAAGTGCAGTCATCCCTGCAAGTTATTACACATTTCGTATAATAAAAAAGGTCTTCAACCATAACGGTTGAAGACCAATGTGCATTTTATATCACATTTGCACAAGTTTTTTGTGCAATCAACTGCACAACAAACTTGCACTTAACGCAAAGAAGGCAATAAATCCACAGCCCTGAACGGAATCAAAAGCGCATCTTTGAGTATTGAGAACACACCACCACCAATTTTACCAAAGGTACGTGGAACAACACTCAAGCCATCCACTGTAATCTGAGGGTTATCCCAACTTCCGGTAATCGTGACAGGTACAGTAGGAATACGTGCATAGGTAACACTCACCTTGTAGTCAATATTTCGATTCGGCAGATCAATTTTTCCACCGCCGCGCATATCAACAAATGGAGAAGTTACAGCAAAATTATTGCTACTCATAATCCCCTGTCGGATATTTCCATCGCTGACAGCAGATCTGAATGTTGTTTTATCAATTTCACCTTGTCTGTTTTTACTAAAGCCAAAGAAACCGTCTCTGATAGCTACACCCCATATTCCATCAAGATTAGCTAGAATATCATGGCTGGAGCCAAGGTTTCCGCGAACTTCCAAATACCCTGTTGCTGTACCGCCAAGATAATCCTGTCCAGCTGCTCCTTTAGACGCAAGAGCAAGGTCTACACCATTAATGTTCGCTACAAGGCGACTTTCCAGCCTGTTTTTCAAGACACCTGAAAACTCGCCGGAGAACGTTCCTCTATACATTTGCGCTTCCAGCGGACCTATCTGAACTTGTCCACCGCTAATCGTCACTGGCGTAACAAGCCGCTGCAATTCAATAGGCTCAAAGCGCAAGTTATTGACTTTAAGACTTCCTTTAACATCAACGTCTCTCAGCCATGCAAGATCCCAAGGTTTTTTATTAAAAATTTTAGCGCGATAATTAATGTTATCAGGTGGGAAATAGCGTTTGAGCATAACATCACCGAGTGCAACATCTGCTCGCACTGTCGGTATGTCATTGTTCAGATTGACTAAAAGAGATCCTTGGAGCGTAGAATTATCTATCGTTCCGACAACATTATACAAAGCATAGCGCCCGTCACGAAAATCAAACTCACCGCGCAACGTTGCCCGACCAAAGACTGTAGGGTCGCGCGGCTGCCAGCGTAGTAAATTCATGATACGCAGTGTCGGGCGTAAATCGATGCCGGTTCCGACGAATCTTCCTCGAAATTCCGGTGCACTAACAAATTTTTTGACATCTCCGCTAACAGAGACGCGCTGATTTTGAAACGCAAACACACCATCGCGAATAGATACGTCTTCCGTTTCCAGATTATACGTTGCCTTACTTACTAGCCGTGCAGAAAGAGGTATTACCTGCGCCCGTGAAGTTACATTACCGTACCAAGTTGTATCCAAATCAATGTCAGTACCACGAACAGGCAGCACCCGTTCTGCGCTCATGATAATTGGACCTTTTACTCTGGTAAGGTACGAGTCGTCGCCACTTTTTGTTTCAAAAAATACGGACAAATCCCAATTGTACGGTAAGTCGTTTCCTGCTTCATCTGGCTTTTTGCTCAGGCTATTTCCTGACAAATCAATTTTAAGCTGCTTAAAAAAGTTTTGTTTAGAAACCATGTTGCCGTCAGCATCTTTTTTCGGAAGAGATTTGACATAGCCATTAGTAAAAATGGCGTTAATCTTTCCTCCAAGCCCTGCGACCAATCCATACACAGTACGAGCCTTAGCACGCACATCAACTGTGCCATCCGCAACACCGGAAATAATGGAGTCCCCTGCTAAAATCCGGCTTATATCTTGTGTCTGCACCTTGTTAAAAGTAGCCTGTAGCCGCAAATCATCTGCAATGGTCAAAAGCGCATCCACACTTCCGCCATACGCATTACCTATTTTATATGATGTTAAGGTATCCTCATTGGGAGCAGGCCAACAACGGAAGGCAAGACCACCTATGGTAAAGCCATGTGCAGTCGCTTCTTTTGCACCTATACGAATATCGTATCCAACAGAAAGCTCGGCAAGAGACTGTTCATCTTTTTTTGTTGTATCATCTGAGTCAAGTCGAAAGACAGGTGGCGCATCATTCGCCGGTTTCGGCAATACCTTTGGCGGGTTCACTCCTATCTCAGGAAAGATTTTATTTACATCAACACGGTCACCTGACGCATCGATAAAAATTACAGGCTTCGCAAAATCCTTTACGCCCCCAACACCCGCAAGCGGCATGCCCAACACAGTGGCTGTCAGCTTATCAGACCAGATATGATCTTTTGTAACTTCCAAAGAAAGTTTTCCGTCAATATTATCGAGAGCATGGTTCAAGCTCGTAGGTAAATTTTCTGTAAACCCGAACCAATATGGAAGGCTAAACCCTTTGACTTCAGCGTTGCCTACCAGCTTCCAATTTTCATTCGTCATATCTGACAAGTCACCAGAGAACGTCAGACGACCAGCGGCAACAGACGCCTTCAGCTCTTCCAAAATAAGCTTACTGGCGGGCAAATCCAAGGCCACTTTCGTTTGTATTGACGTAGGAATAGTACGCCCTTCCAGCTCGATGTCCCCTTGCCAATCTACCGTACCGAGAAAGTTCTCAGCCATAAGTGTTGCAGTAGTAAAATCGCTCTCGCCTACAACCTTAAGCTGCCCCTTTGCAGGCAAAAAATTGCTTTCAACTGAACAAGAGAGATCAAACGCAGTCTTTGAAGAAAGGTCTACGTTTAGGAAAATATTCGAAGCAGATACAAACTCTCTACCGTTCGGAGTGGTTCGCTCAAACACGACCTTGCCACGTTGGATGGCAATACCTTGCAAATCGAAGCCGCCAGCGATTTTTCCTAGATCAAATTGCGTATCAACATTCGCAACTTCATCTTTTTTCCCGCTTGCCAAAAGGTCTTCAGAAAGAATAAGTTCTATATCTTGAAGTGTTACATGGTCGATAAACACCTTGCCGGAAAACAGCATTGGTATATCCACGCTGGATTGGATACCACCGACCGCTAGAAACTTCTTCTGCGTAACCGGATCAATCACCTGTACACCTGAGGCATCAATTGCCAATGGCACAATAGATAACTCAAGATCGCCTGTAATCTTCCATTCGTATCCGGTAGCATCAGTTAATCTGCGTTCAATAAGTTCCGGAAAATTGGAAGACTGTATATACCATCCTGCATACGTTAACACACCGCCGATACACACGGTAATAAAAAGAAAAAAATAAAGTACGATACGTGTTGCTGGACGCACTATAGACCTCAAAAAATTTATGGTTCAAGACTATTCAATGTGACACTCTACTATACGCAGTCAATAAAGCAAATACGTCTTGTAAAAACAGCAAAAGAAATACCTTTGCCAAATACTATAGCTAACTCACTGTAAAGCTGCTATTTACACTCTACAGTTTTCAAAAACAACTGTACCATTGCAGTTAACCACGGTGCTATTCACCATAAATAATAATCGTCCCTGCTTATGCAACAGGGGATGCTTATCTACTGGAGTAACGTATTATGAAAGCAGTCATTCTTGATGGTCAAACACTTAATCCGGGTGATAATCCGTGGACTCCAATCGAACGCATTCTTCCTGTCACACTTCACGAAAAAACTGTTAATGAAGACATTATTGACCGCAGTAAAGATGCTGAAATCTTGCTTACAAATAAAACGCCGCTGACGCGAGAAACTCTTTTACAGCTGCCAAAACTTAAATATATCGGAGTGCTTGCCACAGGTTATGATGTTGTTGACATTGATGCTGCCGCTGAATTGGGTATTGTAGTGACCAACACGCCGGGCTATGCCAATAACGCTGTGCCTGAGCATGTATTCGCTCTTATTTTTGAATGCTATCGACAGATAGGCTTACACTCCAAACAGGTAAAACATGGCGAATGGGGACAAAATGGTCAATTCTGCTTCTGGAATACTCCTCAACGGGAATTAGGCGGAAAAACAATCGGAATAATCGGATTCGGTAATACTGGTAACAATGTTGCCCGTATTGCAAATGGGTTCGGTATGAATATTCTCGCCTACGCGCCCCGACCTAAGCCACTACCCAAGTACAGTAACTTCAACTATGCGGAACTAAGTGATGTTCTCGCTCAATCAGACATCGTCACCTTGCATTGCCCTCTCACAGAAGACACAAAGCATATCATCAACGAAGCGTCTTTGAAAATAATGAAGCAGGATGCAATCATCATTAACACTGCAAGAGGTCCACTTTTAGAAGAGCAAGCTGTTGCAGATGCTCTCATTCAAGGCAAACTAGGCGGACTGGCAGTAGATGTGGTGAGTCAAGAACCGATAGCAAGCGACCACCCTTTCCTCAGCACACCAAACACCTTCATCACCCCACACCTTGCGTGGGCAACAATTGAAGCACGTATGGCGCTTATGCAAATTGCTGCGGATAATATTAAAGCTTTCCTTGCTGGAACGCCACACAATGTTGTTACTAGCTAACATGATAAAACATTACATTTTTCACCGAGCATATATACCCGGCAAAGATAGTACGTCTTTGACATTGCATCACTAAATAAAACGACTGCTTCCGAGAAAAGCGTACAGATATTACCTGCAAAAAAAGACCTGATATACATTGTATATCAGGTCTTTTACAATCGGCGCGATTAGTTAGAACACTGTGGATCTTCTTCGATCATCTTGTAAGCGCAGAACTTGCCGCACATGGCGCATTCGCGTTTATCTTTATGTTCTTCTCTACGCTTTTCAACCATCTCAGGATCAAGAGCAAGCCTTTTCATGCCGTCCCAATCGAGAGCTTTACGTGCCTTAGAAATATCAAGTTCACGTTCTACAGCTGCTGGTCTACCCATGCAAGCTTCAGCAGCCTGAGCTGCAATACGGGATGCCATTACACCGGCATGAACATCTTCAATGCTCGGCAGGGTAAGGTGTTCCGCAGGAGTCAGGTAGCAAAGGAAGTCAACACCAGCTTTAACAGCAAGCGCACCACCGATAGCACCAGCAATGTGGTCGTAGCCAGGGCTGCTGTCGATTACAAGCGGTCCAAGCACGTACAACGGTGCACCGTGGGTAAGCTTTTTAATGCTGACAATCTGGGCTTCCACTTCGCTTAATGGAACGTGTCCCGGACCTTCAATCATGCACTGAACGCCAGCTTCGAGACCGCGTTTTGCCAACTGACCAAGTACCATAACTTCTTCCCACTGTGCTGCGTCACCTGCATCAGTGCCAGCACCAGGACGAAGACCGTCGCCGAGGGAAAGCGTTACGTTGTACTTACGTGCAATTTCAAGAATACGGTCGTATCCGGTAAGAAGTGGGTTTTCTTTACCGTTTTTAAGCATCCAGCGCGCAAGAATGGAGCCGCCACGGGAAACAATGCCCATAACACGGCTACCATTTGTAGCAAACTCAGCACCACGCATAGTCAAACCGCAATGAACGGTCATGTAGTCTACGCCCTGCTTTGCCTGCTTTTCAATTTCTTCAAACAATTCTTCCGGCTTAATGTCCGCAGGGTCACGGTCAGAATCAAGATACTGCTGTGCAACAGCATACATTGGCACTGTGCCCAATGGGAGCTTAGTGGAAGAAATCATTTTTGTTCTGATTGCATCAAGATCACCACCGATGGATAAATCCATCACAGTATCTGCACCGGCGTTAATGGCAGTTTGCAGCTTAACCATTTCGCAACGGAAATCGTTTTTCAACGGTGAAGTACCGATATTGGCGTTAACTTTTACAGACGCAGGTTGACCGACCAGCGTCGGAAGAACATCAGGGTGTTCAGGGTTACCAAGCAGCACCATGGTGCCATTCTCGATTCCCTGCTTGATTACATCAGCTTCCAGCCGCTCTTTTTTTACCAACTCATCAATATGTGCTTCAAACAACCCGGCAAGCGCCGTGTTCTGTGTCAAAATAGACATGTTATTCACTTCCTAATGGGTACGAAGAAAGAGGTGTGGAACAAACAACAACGGTTGGCATTACAAACGAATGTTGCATAATAAGCAAGTGGCACAGACAATTTTTATGTAAAATTTTTTCCTGAGCCGCTCAATACGCATTATCCCCCTATAACTTTTCGATAATTATCACGATATCTTTTCATATCCTGCGAAGAAATCTGATTAAAGAGAACAAGCACCTCTGCAACACCCATAGAGCTAATGTTTTTCTTTCTGTACTCTTCAGCTTTTGTAACGTGCTCCTGCGTAATGTACCCTTGCGCTAAAAGGTACTCCACAAAAGTCATATACTTATAGCGTTCTTTTTCAAGATTACGCTCAGTTTCAGCTTGCCTGCTCTCCGCTAAGGAGCGTTCCAGCAGCATATACTCCTTTGTGTACTCAGCAATCTCTTCATTCAAAGACCCTATCTCCGACTCATAGGACTCTTTTCGCATCACCATTCCATTGTTCTCTGTTTCCAGTCTGGCAAGTACGTCACGCATTTCATTGTATTTTTTAAGTAAGGTCAGGAGAATAAGAATTAAAGTAATGCTGCACGCAAGAATAATAAAATACATTGATTCCATACTAAATGGCTCCGTTCAAAATAACACGTATGTGTCTATAACGATACATTTCGGCTATGCCATCGCATCGTCCCCCGAAACACCGCGAATAAAGTTGTAACACAAGGCAGGCACACACAGCAGCGCAATGTGCTGTTATTTACGAGTAAATATGCGTTACTGATAGCGGCAATGACAGTCTCCTGCAACACCGAAAACACAGGATACCATCTACCCTGAACTTTATCGGAGATTTTTCAGGTATCTTGAGTGCATCAGTCAACTTTATTTATGCCGAAAAACAGCAAAAGTACTTTTTGCCAGCATGTATACTTTTATGTATGAAACACCCACCTAACACAAATTCACCATGCAGATAGCATGAGTCTGGTGACAACGCCTTTATCTGCCCATGACGTTTACGCCAACGCAGCATAAGGATTCTGGGAAATTTACATTGCGAAAGCCACGTTGCTCTCTGTTAGTTAAATTTTCCGTGCCCCACCGCAACGTGCGGTTTTGTCATCACCCTCATACTAACTCTGTACTTATATAGAGAGATACTATGGCTTCTTCAAAAATCCGCCCAAAACTTCTTGTGGCAGACAAAGACGGTAATATTTACGACCACCCCGACCTGCTTATGCTGTGCCGTCGCGGTAATGATCTTGCACAACCACGTCCTGATGAACTTATGCCGCTTCCTGAAGGCAGTGATATTTTCATGCTCCCCGGTCGCCGTGCGCTTGGTCTCGATCCAGAAGACGGCGAAGTGGAACAGATGGAAGAATATGCAGTGGCTGCATTTGTGGCACCTGCACACACTCTTACTGCACATGCTGCCTACCAAAGTGATGACGATGCCCCAACGCTGCCGCTGTTTGCTTACGGCGCAGTAGGCTTTGCCAACGGCAAATTTTATGTAGCAGCAAAAAAAGTAGATCAGGACGTACGTCAGGTTTTCCGTGGGTTTTCCGGCAAAAAAATCAAACGGTTTGCGAATACTATTTTAGAAAACTATAAAGAAAACCGCTTGATGCAACACATTATGAATAAATGTGTTCTTAAATACTCCTGCCCTGCTGCCAAAAACCTCGCAATCGGTCGATACGAAGCACCGCTACCTACATCCCGCACATGTAACGCCCGTTGCATCGGTTGTATTTCTTTTCAGGAAAATACATCAAAAATCTGTGCATCACCGCAAGACCGGTTGGACTTTACTCCTACAGCAGAAGAAGTATGCGGCGTAATGCGTCATCATGTTGCTAACGAAACAGAAAAGCCGATCTTTTCATTCGGTCAAGGCTGTGAAGGCGAGCCTCTCACTCAAGCCGATATGATTACAGAAGCTATTACCATGTTCCGTGGAGAAGGTGGGCGTGGAACTATCAACATGAACACCAACGCTTCGTTACCGGACAAAGTAGCACAGCTTGCAGATGCAGGGTTATCCTCTATCCGCGTAAGCCTTAACTCTGCCCGCGAAGAAGTATACAACCGTTATTATCGTCCAAACGGATACTGTTTCGCCGACGTTAAGCAGTCTATTCTGGAAGCAAAAGCACGTAACAAATGGGTTTCCCTGAATTTGCTGTACTTCCCCGGCGTAACTGATTCTGAACCGGAATTTGAAGCGCTGGTTACATTGATTAAAGATACGAAACTGGACTTCATCCAGTTGCGTAACCTTAATATTGACCCTGAAATGTATCTGGAATTGCTCAGCGACATAGACTTTGGGGCAAGTATGGGCTTCACTTTCTTTAGAAAAAGACTCAAGAAAGAATGTCCTTGGATAGATTTCGGGTACTTCAACCCATACATTGACGAAGAATAGCCCTCGAAAAACTTCAAGTCTGCATTCTATCTCCGAATGCAGACTTTTTATTTGCCGGAGCATACCATGACAACCACCGTAGAATCTTTGAACGAACACGCGTACAAGAACGCACCAGCAAAAACGTTTATCAGCATGTCGATCCCCGTGTTGCTGTCTCTCATTGCAGAACCGCTCACCGGCTTAGTTGATACTGCGTTTGTTGCGCGGCTGGGAACTGACCCGCTGGCTGCTCTCGGAATCGGCACAATGGTTCTCACGTCAGCATTTCTTGTTTTTAACTTTCTCGGAGTCGGGACACAAACAGAGATCGCACATACTATCGGTGCGGAAAACAAAAAAGAGACAGTCATCACAGCCAGTACTGCGCTGCTTCTCGCAACGGCTATCGGCATTGTTGCCTCATTATTACCGCTCTTTTTTCTGCCACAAATTTCTGTCTTTATGGGAGCCAAAGGTGCAGTCACAGATCTTTCTGTAGACTACATGGCATGCCGTATATTCGGAGGTCCGGCAGTCCTTTTCACTATGGCAGCATTCGGTATTTTTAGAGGGCTGCAAGACATGCGCACCCCGCTTATCGTTACAACGATAATCAACGTACTGAACGTGTTGCTGGACTGGCTTCTTATTTTTGGTATCGGTCCTTTTCCAGAAATGGGCGTCACAGGCGCAGCATTGGCAACCACTATCAGCCAGTACGTTGGCATGGCGATTACGCTTTACGCTCTTCAGAAAAAACTTGGTTTAGCATTAACGTTCGACCTTCCGCGCTGTAAGCGACTTTTATCCATCGGATGGGATATGACCGTACGAACAGGTCTTGTTATTGCTTTTCTGCTCTACTGTACACGTACAGCCACGCAGGCAGGCGCAATCGAAGGTGCTGCCCACCAAGGCGTACGTCAGTTCGCTGTATTCAACACACTCCTGCTTGATACATTTGCCATCACCGGGCAAAGCCTGACAGGATTCTTCAAGGGCAAAAATGATACACCGATGATTAAGCAGGTTATCCGCCAAACATTCGGGTATAGCTTCGGAACCGGCGTAATTACGGGTGTACTTATGATTGCAGGAGCCAGCCTGTTTGCAAAATTTCTTATTCCACCTGAGGCACATGCTGTATTCTATCCAGCATGGACGGTTACAGCGTTGTTCCAGCCTACAAACTCACTTTCGTATGCAACAGATGGCGTGCTGTGGGGAATCGGGGACTTTGCCTTTACGCGAAATGCTATGTGTATTTCATGCCTTATCGGCATTGTCTTCATCTCAGTCATAACAATGCTTAAACCATCGCAGCCACTCATGTGGATCTGGCTTGCAACTGGCGGCATGATGCTAATTCGTTCAAGCCTCGGCTGTTACCGCTGCTGGCAGCTAACTCGAGCATAACTACGATGCATTACAGCTCACGCAAAATATTGCAGCATTTTTAAACCAAACGTACTGACGTAAACAAATTGCGGGCTACCATCTTCATGATGGCAGCCCGCATTTCCTTTTCAATTCTTTCACACAGTGCCTAAAGCACCCGTGTATCTTTTCAATTAACCACGTTACATGTCAGCAGTTTCGGAAACTCTCTGCTCCTGACTCATGCCTGCAAGGCGTTGAACGAGATTTATATCAAGCCCAAGCCCCTGAGAAACGCGTTCACCGTACTCCGCATCTGCCAGATAAAAGATTGCGCATTGACGAAGTTGTATGCGAAGTGGAACTTCTTTCATGTGCCCGACAATATTTGTAATCAAGCTATCACGATCTGCTTCCGTCATTACGTGCCGATACAGATTCCCTGCTTGCACAAAGTCGTCATTCCTATGTGCAAACTCATAACGAGAGCCTGCGCCACTCAACGGAATATCTGGTTCTTCATTTTTACCTTCCGGTTGAATCTCGCTGAAACTGTTCGGCCAGTAATTTGGTCTACCGCCCCCATTATCATCAACGCGCATTAAACCATCCCGCTGGTGATTAAGAGGCATAGAGTTCTTCGGTTGGTTTACAGGAATAAGATTATAATTAGGACCAAGACGATGTATATGTGTATCGTGATAGGAGAATAACCGTGCTTGAAGCATTTTGTCTGGTGAAACACCTATGCCGGGAACCAAGTTGCTTGGACTGAACGCTGCTTGCTCAACTTCTGCAAAATAGTTTTCTGGATTTTTATTAAGCACTAGCTTGCCGACTGTTAGAGGCGGAACCTGACTGTGCGGCCAAACCTTTGTTATATCTAAAATATCCCATTCAAACTCTTCTGCCTGCTCAGGAGTAAGTATCTGCATTTCCAATGTCCACGAAGGATAGTCACCTTTTTCAATGGAATCGTACAAATCCCGTGTGGCGTGGTCAGGATCTTTACCGCACATTTCTTTTGCTTCTGTACCGGTAAAATTCTTAATGCCCTGATCGGTTTTGAAATGATACTGAACCCAGAAATACTCTCCAGTATCGGTGTACCATTTGTACGTGTGGCTAGAGTATCCATTCATATGCCGGTATGTGGCAGGCGTGCCCCTATCTGAAAACAGAATAGTAACCTGATGGATAGATTCCGGTGTTAATGACCAAAAATCCCAAGCCATCGTTGCACTTTTTAAATTTGTTGCTGGCTCACGCTTCTGTGTATGGATAAAATCAGGGAACTTGAGTGGATCTCGAATAAAGAAAACTGGGGTATTGTTCCCCGTCATGTCATAGTTCCCCTCTTCCGTATAAAACTTTATTGCAAAGCCGCGAGGGTCACGTTCAGCGTCTGCACTGCCCTTCTCGCCACCAACGGTAGAAAATCTAACAAAAACATCAGTCTTTTTACCTACAGCGGACAAAAAAGCAGCCTTGGTATACTTTGTTACGTCCGCTGTGACTTCAAAATATCCATATGCACCTGCGCCCTTGGCATGAACAACACGCTCTGGGATTCTCTCACGATCAAAGTGACTCAATTTTTCGAGCAAATGTACGTCCTGCATCAAAACAGGTCCGCGCTCGCCCGCAGTCAATGAATTTTGGTCGTTACCCACAGGACGCCCGAATGCCGATTTCATGATTTTTTTCTTGGACATGTAATGACTCCTCTCTATCAACATGTGCGAATCTCTCACAACATTGTATTCATTTTAATAGAGACAACGTTACTATATATCCCCCACACCAACTTTGATAAAATCACGCCAATTCTACACGCCCATAACTTTCGAAAACACGAGGCAAAAAAAAAGTCCCCGCAACGGCGAGGACTTTTTTGACATTCGTGCTGTTATAACAGCTTATCACTTTGAGACGGTGGAAGAGATTTTGGCTCAATAACGGTTCCACCTTCAATGGCGGTTTCTGGATCAATATCAATTGGTCCATTCCCTTTTGATGATGAATCAGCAATGAGCATTCGACCATCAGGGGTAATTGCTGTTTTCTGATCGATAATAGCAATACCGGTTTTTTCAAGAACTTCGCGTCTAAATGCATACTCTTCAGATACTCGACGAGTGCGGTACATGAAGTACATTTTACAGACGTAGCTGATAATCCATGCGGAGACCAGACCTACACTAATCCAGATAGCAAGTTCCGCCGCAACTTCACCGAGCTTTAAAATAAACCCGATAATAATATCCATATTATACAACAACATGCCCACGAACAAAAATCCCGCAAGCAGAATTGTTGTTGGCATACCGTTGATAAGATGAATCCAGCTGCGCATTTTTTCAGGAATATGTTCATTATCAACATGTTCCATTACCGGATCACCGTTGATGAAACGGTTAAAGCCCATTCCGATAATTTGAATGATGAACATAACTGCGATTGGAGCGAGCAATACCGCTACCAAGTACGCTTTCCAAGGGAAAAGGTATTCCATACCCCCGTCAGGGTTTGGCTGCAAATTCGTAACACCGTGAAGGATAGCAACTACTGTTACTACACATTCAACAATGATGATACCGAGTGCTATGTATGTAAGAAGAGATTTTTTCTCCTTCTCGTTGAGGACAGCCCCCAAACTGCCGGCCGCAAAAGAATGAGTACTCTTTTTCTGGGTATCGTTTTCGGTTTCGCTCATTATCCTATCTTCCTCCCGCAGCAACGAGTGCTGATTTCTATACAGTCAAGGACTTGCTACAGGACTGAACTGTTTTTTTCAAGCATGTATCAAAGAAAAAAACATTGTATCTAGTTCAATGTCCTGATTTTTATTCGTGAAACGAAGGATTCAGCGTATTATAGAAAATTTTGTACAGGATGCGTCGCTATGTATTTTTGTACATCTTCCGGTAACTGATCTTTTTCTATTGGTGCAAATCGTCTCACCAGAGTTCCGTCTGCCAACTTTTTTTCTCCATAAAATTCCGCTGCCGGTCTTGTAAACCAAGTATAGTCGCTTGGATAGAGTGTCCGGTAGATCACAACAACGTCATCAGTCGTGGTATCAAGCGCCTCTGTGACTGTCTGATAATACTTTCCTTTAAAATGCTTGTAGAACATGTAGCCTCTCTCAATCCAACAACATCCAGCTCGTAATCGTTCGATATTACTGAAAATCAGACAAAATAGTCACATTTTTGACAAGAAAAAAAGAAACACGGTTGGCATGCGGGTCAACAAAAATCCTCCCTGTCACACCAAACCGTGTACTTAGAATACCCTTGCAGTCTACTTCTTGTAAAGTCTACAGGTAAAACTAAAGTAACAGCCTCTCACCACCCGAAAACAGGGACAAAAATATTTTCTGCTACCGAGAGTGTATTTCGCAACTGTACACCTGTGTTGCTGCCATCTTTCGCTCTTTGCTACAGTTTCAGAAAAAAAGCTGTCTCAAGATAACGCTGCTGCGCCTTCAACATCTTTTTCACTTCTACCGCACAAAGGGAAAGTTCTACTTAGCATCACTGTATATACAACCCTAAAGTACACCCTAGTTGCTTGCCATTTTGAGTAAAAAAAAGCCAAACCCGATACCCAATTCTCAGGCAATTCAAAGTCTGGCTTTTATTCTCTAGTACCAGCAGTGCACCAGACGTTTCGACAGAACTAATGTCCTAGTCGAACGAACGTTCCGGCGCACGCCCTTGTCTATTCCGTAATATACACAATCAAGTCCGTAGGACCATGCACTCCGAATTGCAAAATCAATTCAATATCTGCTGTCTTGGAAGGACCTGAAATAAGTAATGCGTTTGTCGGCATTTCCTTATTCCATTTCAACTTTTTGATTGCTTCCTGAAATGAGGTGTATATTTTGTCAGCTTCTACTACGACAACATGCAGCGGTGGAACAATAGACATCAACCGCGGCTCTTCTTCAGTCGGCCATAGAATAACAGCAGCAGATTCTGCAATACCGCCAAGGCAGCCCGTTACTGCGCCGTCGCAAGCAAAGAGTTCATCTTTAAAATCTTCAATAGAGTTTTTCCACTCAACCAGCTTGCACGAGCTGTCTTTTTTCCAATTCGCCTTAAGCGCCTTTCCTGTAGGAGTGGTTGGTGCATACAGTAAGGTTTTCTGCCCACGCTCTTCCACAATAGTCTGGAGCTGCTCTACCCATTCTGCACCTTTTGTTCGGTACACCTCAGTTCGAACTGCGCTCATCCGCTCTTTAAACTCTTCGATATTTTTTTCTTTCGGCTGATTTTTTATATTCCATACTTTTTTCTGCGGGATATATGCGTCACGCCCATACTGCTGGGCATTATACAGACGTTCTAAAATCCGTTCTCTATTCTCAGCACTATTACTCATGACGCAACCCCTCTTTTTTCGCTAAATCTTTGAGGCTGTTTTTGCCAAACTGCGGTTTGCTTCGTACACTCATCCATGCCCGCAGTGGTCCCACAACAGGAATCCACTTACCGAACAGCGCAAGCCCTTTCAGCATTATTTTATTCACAGTTGGACACGTTTGAGACCACTTCCACCCTTTCCAAACCATGCTTTCTACGCAACTACGCTTGTAGCCAGATAGCGCAACTTTACTTGGATCGGCATTCCCGTAGCTTTCATCTCGCATGCGACGGATAAGTTCTGGAATTGGAATCCGTACAGGGCATGCTTCTGCACAGGCGTCACAAAGTGAGGATGCAGTTGCAATAGCACCTTTAGGGTTCAGACCTTCAATTTGCGGCACAAGGATTTCGCCAATCGGCCCCGGATAGGTCGAGCCGTATGCATGCCCACCAATACGGGTAAACACAGGACAATGGTTCAAACACGTACCACAGCGGATACATTTGAGCACATCACCAAGCTGCGGGTCGTTCATAATTTTTGAACGACCATTATCCAGCAAAACAAGATGCACTTCCTTAGGACCATCACGCTCCCCTTTTTTGCGAGGACCAGATATCATATTGAAATAGGTAGTGATACGCTGCCCTGTAGCTGAGCCACACAGCAAACGATAAATGGCTGGGATATCCTCAACATTCTCAATAAGCTTTTCTATGCCCATAAGAGCAATATGCAATGGCGGCACGGTGGTACACATGCGTCCGTTGCCTTCATTTTCCACAAGACAAAGGGTACCTGTTTCTACAATACCAAAGTTAACGCCGGAAATTCCTGCATCAGCTGTTTTGAAATGGTCACGTAAAATGCTACGCACATTCTCAAGCATAACATCAACATCTTCGGTGTATTCCATGTCTTCAATATGCTCTGCGAGAACTTCAGCAATCTGTATCCTGTTTTTGTGTACAGCAGGGACAATAATATGGGACGGAGGCTCATTGCACAGCTGGATAATGAACTCACCAAAGTCAGTTTCAACGATCTCTTTGCCGTGTTCTTCCAGATACGAGTTAAGGTGAATTTCTTCCGAAGCCATTGACTTGCCTTTAACAACTTTTGTTGCTGAATGGCTTTCTAGAATAGAAAGAATCTGCTCGTTGGCGTCCTTGGCAGTTTCTGCCCAGTGCACGATAATACCGTTCTTTGTACACTGCTCTTCGAAGCGTTCGAGCAGTTCAGGTAAATTTGCAAGAACGTCTTTTTTCATACAACTGCCAACATCACGCAGAAACTCAGTCTCTTCTGGCGACGCAAAAACAGTACCGCGCCGTTGAATCAACGTATCGGTTGCGAATCGGAAGTTCGCTCGAAGTTGACTGTCTGCCAGCGCCTCTGCCACGTTTTGTGCAAAATTGAACTTCTCGTTACTAGCCATTGATCCGCTCCCAGATAAATTCCGCTATATGCTGACTTTTTATGTCTATTTTTTCTTTTTCCATATGCCCGCTTATGTTCATAAGGCATCCAGCATCTCCACTAAGCACAACTGATGCACCAGTTGCCACAACATCCGCCACTTTATCCGAAACCATTGCGCCGGAAATTTCAGGCTGCTTAATAGAAAAAGTGCCGCCAAATCCACAGCATTCACGCTCACGCTCAAGTTCAATCAGCTCTACATTGGCAAGTTGCGTCAATAGCGCCTTAGAGTCTTCAATACAGTTAGCCTCTCGCATAGCATGACACGAGGAATGCCACGTTGCCTTAATCGGCAGTCCCTTATCTACATATTGTGCATGCGCGTGCTGGTGTAAAAATGTGGTCAACTCAACGACTCTTTCGCTAAAGCGCTTCACTATGAAAAGATCAGGCGAATTTTTAAAAAGCTTCGGATAATGCACCTTCATCATTCCCGCACACGAGCCGGATGGTACAATGATAGGATATTCATGTTTTGAGAATAGCTGCACCTGCTTCCAGGCAACCTCTTTTGCTTCTTCGGGGAAACCGGAGTTATACGCAGGCTGTCCGCAACAGCTTTGTTCCATTGGGAAAATAACTTCATATCCTTCCCGTTCAACCAGTCGAATTGCTGCCATTGCAGACTCTGCATACATCATATCCGCAAGACATGTTCCAAAGAAATATACCGGTGTTTTTACCGCGCTGTCTTTCTTCATGTTCCACCCTTTGCTGAGAAGCTAAATTGACTATAACCGCTTAGTTTTAAAAACCTTAAAAAACGCTTGATAAGTTAGATGAACAAGCATACAAGCGTCCTCACACTTTTACGTGATTGTCATATTTCACAATAGCACCCAGCAACGCCATTGTCTTTTATAGCAGGTGAAACCATGCCGACATACATAATGCTTACTGTATTTACTGAAACCTTCGTCAAAGTATTCTTTGTACTTACTCCATTTTTTGTTGTGAGTATGTTTTTGGCGCTCACCGTTGACATGTCAAAAGAAGAACAACGCAAAACTGCAATCCGCACTACGCTTGCAGTTATTGTTGCAGCATTTACCCTGTTCTTTTTCGGTAACACGCTCTTTGCAATTTTCGGCATCACCTTGGATGCATTCCGAATAGGTGCCGGTGCGCTTCTTTTTCTGTCTGCTGTTCATCTTATTCAGGGCACCAAAAAGCCTATTAAAAACCCAGACGATATTGAGGATGGTGACATCAGTGTTGTTCCACTGGCTATTCCTGTTATTATCGGACCGGCAACCATTGGTACTTTGCTCATTATGGGTGCTCAGATAACAGATACCCCTACACGCATCGCAAGTAGCTTCGGACTCCTTGCAGCTATCTTTGCAGTAGGCTTCTTACTCATAATGGCACCACATATTCAGCGTCTTATCGGTACGATTGGTCTTTCAATCATGAGTAAAATAAGCGGACTTATCCTTTCCGCACTATCAGCGCAGATCATGTTTACAGGGATTAAAAATTTTCTATTCTAACAGATACTGTTGACGCCAAAAAAGCCGGAACAATTGTTCCGGCTTTTTTTATAGCTGTGTCCAGCCAGCAACCTTGCACCGACTGTAGAACCTCTTCACATCATGCTAATTTCTTAGTATAAAAACATAAAAGATATGATCCAGTAGCCATGCGCGTCTCCTATTTTGGCAAAGCAGATTCTTTCCCTCTAGCACCTTTTTCAATTCAGAAAACAGAGCTAATAACGCACTCATGTGAGGTAACGTCCCATGCCCCTGTTAAGTATCCTAGCAATCATATTTGTGCTTATGTGCTTTCTTTTCGCTGTGGTTACGTACTTGCTATATTGGTATGAGCATCAATCACAAATAGACATGCTATTTGAGTCACGAAACGCCGCTGCGCTAGCTACAAAACATGGCATACTTTCAGCTTTTAAAGCTCAGGTAGTCTGTATTTCTATCCTTCCTTTTGGAGCCTTGGTTCAGATTTTACAAAGAAATCGTCCTGCCCTTCCTGACACTCAGGCTCAGTCCGTTATCATGGTTCATGGCTTGTTTCATAACACATCTGCTTGGATATTTTATAAATACTGGTTTAGAAAACAAGGCATAACAAATTGCGCAAGCTTCTATTATTCCAGCCGCAAAACATTCGAAAGCGTAACTGCCGAATTTGATATGTATATGAACGCAGCATTAGCGCAAAATCCACAAACAAAACCTGTTCTCATCGGACACAGCCTTGGCGGTCTATTACTACGCAACTGGCTTGCACAATCCGAAAACGCTAAAAAGGTTGCAGGTGCAATTACACTGGGTGCACCAATGCAAGGGAGCAAACTGGCAATTTTTTCCGCTACCAATCTTGGAAAGCAGCTAGACTTCAACGGTAGCCTCATTAAACAAATCGAAGCGTGCGAACAGCAAAAAAGCTCTTTACCAATTCCCTGCTATGCACTTTTTTCCCCTGTCGACAATATGGTTTTACCACAAAAAAGCGTAGCAACACCGCCACCCCATTGGGTTACTATCAAAACCAAACCAGTTAGCCATCTAGCAATGTTGAGCGATAAAGACATCGCAATAGAAGTTGCAAACCTTTTGAATACACTTTTTAAAAAATAAATTTATTTTTTCCTATTTCGCTATTCCTAATTCCTTAATCTTATTCTTTTTACTTCCTACAATCGCAAACCAATTCTAATCAAAAGTTGTTAAAACTCGCAAAACCCTCGACAAACGAGGGTTTTTTCGTGTTACAGACTTATTCCAGTTATATTGGTTAGAAACACAATTTTGCCAGTCAGTTTTTTGACTTTACATTCCCCCACACTCCTCCTTCATACAATTTCACCCTAGAACAGCAGCACTACAACAAAAACGGCACACAACTTGCTTAACAAGAACATACGCCACTATTTTCATTTTGATCGGCATAATTTGCCGCAATATTTTTTGGAGGATACCGTGAACGGTCAAACTAAGAAGCTCATGTGGGGACTGGGCATCAGTGATAAGGATGCTGAAGTTATACGGCATGCTGCCGGTGATCAATTTGCACTTACCTGCTTTCCCGTTGGTATTACTCCTTCAGTCGATCAACTCGAAGCAGACAAGCCGTGCCTCCTTTGGATATCCAAGCAGGGATGGGATGCTTTTAAAGCCCTGCCTGCCTCAGCAACCGCGCATATCGATGTTGCCTCACGCATCCTTATTATGGGCGGGAATTATGATCTGGCAGAACTTGAATCACTGCTGGAATGCGGCTTTGCAGAAATAATCAAGCCACCAATCACAGAAGACCGTGCCCGTGAGGTATTACTTTCCGCAGTAGAGACACAAAACCTGTATCAGGATATTGTGCACATGACGCGTGAAATATGCATGGAGCGCGAACTGCTTGAAAGAAAGAATGACGTGTTAAGTTTTCTTGTGTCGTTTCTTGAAAAAGTTACGCAACATCTTGACCCTGCTGAGATTTTGCGTGCTGCACAATCTGAACTGGCAACCTTGCTGCCTGTTTCAGCCATCAATGCCATTTGCTGGCCGCCGCAGAGTTCAGAAAATGTGCACGCCACTATTTATGTTGCGAGTAACAATAAAAACGATACGACCTACACATGGACTGAAAAGCTAAAAAGCCACGCAGAGCAACTGCTCGGCAACGGTGTTGTCAGTATCGACATGAACTACATGGGAAGCACTGCAACCAATATTGAACCGGATCCAGAAAAACTGCTCGCAGTCAATTTGGAATATGGCGGCTCTAAATTCGGAGTAGTCATGGTGCAATGCAGCGATCATCCGCAGCTGGGGAAAGACCAGATACAAGTTTTGCAATCTGCCATCTCGCACCTTACGCTAGGGTTGAATAACGCCATGCTGTACACAGCAGCCCAGCATAACGCGGACTTCGACGGTTTAACAAAGCTCTACAACAGACGTCATTTTGATACACGTCTTCTCGAAGAAAACACCCGACACAGACGCTACGGGCATTCTCTGTGTTTATTGATTGCTGATATTGATAATTTCAAAAAGATTAATGATACCTACGGACATTTAGCAGGCGATGCTGTGCTAAGAGACCTTGGTCGTATCCTTGAACAATCATTGCGTACATCAGATTATATTGCACGCTTTGGTGGTGAAGAGTTTGCCGTCTTACTTCCGTGTACATCCATCAGCCACGCCACCACACTGGCTGAACGCATCCGGGCACAGATTCAAGAGCATGCCTTTGCAACTGACAAGGGTATACTTAACACTACAGCGAGCATTGGCGTAGCATGCATTGATCTGAGCAAAGATGAATCCCCTGTCGAAATTATCCGCAGGGCAGATGCCGCGCTTTATCGTGCTAAACGTGAGGGTAAAAATCAGGTTACTGTGCTTTATCCAACCAGCAGCTTGTTACTCGCTGAAGGCTACGCAACTTGACCTCATAACGAATTGCGCCTATTTACGAAGCCGAGAAATCGGGCTGTTTTCCCGTTTTCTAATCGCTTCAAGGAGTATTCGTCGTGAACGAAGTATTATGGATTAGCTTCGCAATTGCAGATCTTTGCATTGCACTGATGCTCTACAGGTTCTTTGGCAGGATCGGTCTGTTTGCCGTTATTGTCTTCAACCTTCTTTTATGCAACCTTCAAGTCCTTAAAACTGTTGAACTCTTCGGTCTTACAACCACTCTTGGCAATATTTTATATGCCGGTGTGTTTTTAGCAACCGATATGCTCAGCGAATTTTACGGAAAACGTGAAGCACAAAAGGGCGTAATGCTCGGCTTCATCACTCTAGTCCTCATGACGGTGTATATGCAGATAGCTCTGCACTTCTCACCTGCTGCGGACGACTTCGCCCAACCGCATCTCGAAGCCATCTTCGGCTTCCTTCCACGTATCGCGGTGGCATCCATGCTTGCTTATCTTGCATCACAAATGCACGATGTATGGGCATTCCATTTTTGGAAAGAAAAGACGGAAGGAAGAATGCTATGGCTGCGAAACAACGCCTCTACGCTTGTTTCACATATCATAGATTCCGCAATATTCTGTCTTATTGCCTTCTATGGCGTCTTTCCAACAGCAATACTTGTAGAAATAATGATAACTACTGTGCTGTTCAAAGCATTTGTTTCAGTGCTGGACACTCCGTTTATCTATGCAGCTAAACGAGTCCACGCTATGCTTCCGGAGCATGCGCACTAGCCGTCACTTCATTTACCTGTAAAAGCTCCCCTTACTCATAAAGTAGGGGGAGCTTTTTTTCTCCGTTTAGATACCATTTCTAACAACAATACATCATGTCATATTTTTGTTGCCTTTTATAGAGAGTATCCTAACCGGCTATCAACTATTCATCATGACAAAAACATACAGGCAAACTCACTTCTGCCAAGCTGTTCACTCCATACGACAACCAGCACTTTTAACCACCACCCCACCGGCATTTGGGGATCAAAAACAATCGTCCTGCACTCTTATTTCCACACTAAGCTAGTTTAATTTCATGAGTATCCATTGATACTTTTAGTGGATGCATACTTTTGCTATTTCGGATATGCACCCTCGTTTTTTACTCTTACAAAAGATCAAGAAATTAGATAGATAGCATTTTGTTAGTATTTATTAACCATATTCATTAAGTAAAGACTTAACCTTGTCGATAACAACCTTATGTATATATACCACCTGAGTTGAAAAACAATCGCTGGCTGTTTTTCATACGCTTTTGCCGCGCATTCGGTGGTAATGTTACGCATACAACCAAAAGATCAACGTACCACGTATACCACTTGTGTTGCTCTAACTCTATTTCACAACTTCCTAACTACATGAGAGAGAACATGCAGTTTTTAAAAAACCTACGTATCAGTGTTAAAATTTGGGGTGGATTTTCTCTTATTTTATTAGCAATCGCTCTGCTTTCAATGCAGGCAATTGGTAATGTTGAAGAAAACAAAACTGGCTTTATTTCCTACAGAGAACTTGCACGCGATACCAACCTAGTCGGCAGACTTCAGGCTAATATTCTCCTTATGAATATTGCAGCCAACGAGTATATAAACAAAAAAACTCAAACTTCTCTCTCTGAATATGAAAGCCGTGAAAATAACTTCTTACGCTTTTTAGCAATAGCGCAAAAAGAAATTCAAAATCCAAAACGTGCTGCTCTTGTTGATGCCGTTGAAAATAATGCTAAAAAAATTATTGCAGATTTTTCAATGTATCGCCAACTCAGCCAGCAACGTGCCGACACCCTTAAAGTAGTAAAAGAAGTCACAGGCAAACTTGATGCCACGCTAACTACAGCAGTTGCTACTCCAAACCCAAGCAACCCACATTTTGTTCATTCGCTTTCCAAATGCTACATTACATTTACCCAAGCGCGCATGAACATAGTTAAAGCACTGTATGCACCAAGCACCATACTCGATCAGGAACACCTGAATGAAATTATGGATAACACTAAAAAATACTTACGTGTTGCAAACAATAACATCATCACAAATGCAGAACGTGCAGCATACAGTGAAACACGCTTATTATTTGAACAGTACATGGGACTTGCTGAAAAACTTTACAGCAACATGGCAAGTCTACGCGAACTTAGCAGCAGCATTAGTAAATATGGCGAGCTTGCAGCCTCTGACGCAGAAAAAGTTAAGCTTTCCGTTATGGCAGATCAGGACATTTTGGGACCCAAAATGCAGGCAAGCAACGAAAGTTCGTATACTAACCTGCTAACTATTTCTGTCGGCACTCTTCTTATTGCCCTTATTCTTTCGTTTTTCACCTCTCGCTCAATTACAATACCGCTGCATAAAATCCACACATTCGCTACGTCCCTGCGTGATGGTGACTTATCTGCACAAATAGTAATTAACGAGAAAAACGAACTCGGCGCCATTGCAACAGCTCTTACACAAATGGGTACTGCGATTTCCAATATGGAAAAAGAGCTGGATAACCTTGTATCTTCCATTGCAGTAGGCGAATTTTTAGACCGAAGCAATGCATCTGACTTCTCAGGTGGATACCGAAAAGTTCTGGATAATGCGAACAGAATGACAGACATGTTTGTACATTTTATCAATTCGCTGCCAATCCCTGTTTTAACTATGAATAAATCTCTTGATGTCCTTTTTGCAAACAGGCTAGCGCTTTCTCTATCTAACGCTTCCTTGTCTGATTTTGTTGGCAAGTCATCAAATGCATTAGTACCAAGAGACGATTTCCAGACTGATACCTGTGCAGTAACCAAGGCAATCACTTCCGGTTCTGAAAAACGAAGCTTTACCAAAATCCGTACTGATGGTGTGGTTCGAGACGTTGACTGTATTGGCGTGCCAATTATGCAAGACAACAAAGCTGTCGGCGCACTTCAAGTGATGATTAACCACACTGAAATTATTGAGGCACAGGAAAAACTTAAAGCTGTTGCGCACGATATCGAAATTATATCCGAAAGACTCAAAGCAAATAGTTCCAACCTTGCTGACAATTTCAACGAAGTACGCTCTGGCGCTGAGCTTCAAAGCCAACGTACAGCTGAAACTTCTACAGCAATCGAGCAAATGAACACCTCTGTCTCTGAAGTTGCAATGAACGCATCCAAAGCGCACACAAACGCGTTAAAAGCCAAAGAAGAATCAGAAGATTGCTCCAACACCGTCTTCAAAGCCGTACAATCAATCTCAGAAGTAAGCACTACGACTCAAGAGCTACAACAAAACACCGTTAAACTCAGTGAACAGGTCGATGCTATTGGTTCAATTATGAACGTCATCTCTGACATTGCCGACCAAACAAACCTGCTGGCTTTAAACGCCGCCATCGAGGCTGCCCGTGCCGGTGATGCCGGTAAAGGGTTTGCGGTTGTAGCAGATGAAGTACGCAACCTCGCAGAAAAAACCATGCAGGCTACTGAACAAGTAAGCCAGAGCGTAAGCACAATCCAATCTGCTGCGCAGCGCAACTTTGATACTGTGAGCCACTCTGTACAAACAGTCGAACAAGCCAACTCCCTCGCAACTGAGTCAGAAAATTCACTGCGCACTATCATGGAATTAATCGATCAGAACACCTCGCAGGTAGGCGAAATTGCGACTGCTTCAGAAGAACAATCAGCGGTTGCTGAACAGATTTCCCGCTCAGCAGAGGAAGTAGCTTCCACTATTGAAAAGTCGTCCTCAGAAATTAATGAGTCCGCGAACTCTATTCAAGACATTGCAACAATGACAAACGAACTACACGCACTTGTAGCCCGTTTATCTGCGTAATTGCAGCACTCATACAAATAAAAAAATCTCCCTGTGGAAGCCATTTCCACGGGGAGATTTTTTTATTGCTTACAATCTACAAAATAAACAGTGTCGCTAAGCCAAGGAATATAAGGAAACCAAAACCATCTGTCAGCGTAGTAAGGAAAATACTCGACGCCTGTGCAGGGTCACGTCCCAGCTCTTTAAGGATAAGCGGAATAGAAGCCCCCGCAAGAGCACCTAGCAGCATATCCAAAGCCAAAGCCGCAGCCATTACCTGAGCCAGTAGGACATTCTGCGTAAACAAGAATACGCCCAGCATGACAAGTAAGCTGACGATTAATCCTGTTAAAGCCCCGACTTTTGCCTCACGGAGCACTGCTTTCCAGCTTTTCACGCGGTCAAACCGCTCTACTGCAAGTTGACGAATCATAACAGCAAGCGCTTGCTGTCCTGTATTTCCTGCCTGGTTTGCAACAATAGGCATAAGCACGGCAAGAATTGCCATTTGAGCAATAGAGCCTTCAAACAAAAATACAACATATGCTGAAACACTTGAATTCAACATATTGATAAACAACCATGGCAACCGAACCTTTACTGACTCTAGCCACGGCGTATCTACAGTTTCGTCTTGCCCCGCACCAACCATGCCGAGCATATCTTCTGTTGCTTCTTCGTGGATAATATCAATAACGTCATCGTATGTAACAACGCCAAGCAACCTGCCTTCATAATCCACAACAGGCAACGCCATAAAATTGTATCGAGAAAGAAGATGCGCGACGTTTTCTTTATCTTCATCGAACACTGCTGAAATAAGGCTCTGATCGGAAAGTTTTTCTTCAAGAACAGTACCCGGTCGGCACAACAGCAAGTCACGTAAAGAAAGCACACCGACAAGCCGGTCGGCACTGTCTACAATATATGCATAATATGGAATCTCTTTGTCTTCCATTTCCCGTCGTATATGCATAATTGCCTGATCGGCTGTAAGTTCCTGCCCGAGAATAATAATCTCGGTGTTCATAATGCCGCCAGCGGTGTCTGGATCAAACGCCAGCAGGCTTCGAATTTCTTCTGCGTCGTCATCTTCCAGACGTCCAAGAAGAACATCCCTGTGTTCTTCGTCCAGCTCATCAAGAACGTCAGTCGCATCATCCGGCGACATTTCGGAAAGAATACGAACAGCTACATCAACATCGAGGTTTTCGATAATATCAGTCTGGACACGATCTTCCATTTCAGCAAGAGTTTCCGCAGCATCTTCCGTAGAAAGATGCTCCATCATGCAAACCTGCTTTTCGATGGAAAGATTTTCTATATGGTCAGCGGCATCTGCCGGGTGGGCAAACTCGCCTGTAAGAATAGAGCTAACTTCTTCTCGACAGTTATTTTCAGGCATAACCGCCTTATTTTCTTCCGAAGCTTCTGCTGCTCCATCTTCTCTGCTATGCTGCTTTTTTGTACCAGTCATGCTCAACCACCTGAGCCCTACGAGCGTGTGAAATTTATCATTTGTCAAGACCGCTTGACGAAACTGTCGCAGCCACCTAAACACCGCCTAAGAGGGATGGAACGACCCCCACTCTCCCGGCTTTGTGCCTCTACCATTAAGAGGGTCAGTTACACAATCCATGCATACAGAAAAATTTGATTCATTTTTTCAAGGTAACGCACAAGTCTACCTCAACAGCGCCATCGAACTTGCGTTAGAAGAGGATGGTCCAGATCTTACCTCGGAAGGAATCTTCCCCCCAGGTCACAAGCTCTCTGCCGAAATCATCAGTAAAGAAGATACACTTGTTGTCGGTCTTCCACTTATACCGCTCATTATGGCAGCTTGCGCTGATACTGAATGGTCATGGAATGCTTTGACAACAGAAGGCGCTCTTGTTCCAGACCGAACTGTAGTAGCAACTATTGAAGCTGATGCAAGTCATCTGCTAAAAGCTGAACGTATCATACTTAACTTTATAACACATCTTTCAGGCATTGCGAACCTGACCAAGCAATATGTTGACCAGCTTGAAGGTACCGGCACTGCTCTTTTGGATACACGCAAGACGTTGCCTTGTCTGCGATATCCTGAAAAATATGCTGTTCTTATGGGTGGCGGGCAGAACCACCGTAAAGACTTAACAGAAATTCTTATGCTGAAAGACAACCATATTGACCTTGCAGGCAATATGACAGCAGCAGTAAACAAACTGCGTGCAACATACTTCCCGTGTCCGCCAATTGAGGTGGAATGCCGCACAATGGACGAAGTCCACGAAGCCGTTGCATGCAAAGCTGACAGAATTATGTTGGACAACATGGATATTCCAAAAATTCGGGAAGCACTTGCCGTTATTCCTGAATCTATTGAAACAGAAGTGAGCGGCGGTGTCACACTCGAAACAATCCGAAGCCTTGCCCTTGCCTCTGACTCAGGTCCGCATTACATTTCAGTAGGAAGATTAACTCACTCTGCACCAATTGCAGACTTTAGTATGCTCGTCAGTGAATAAGTCCTCATTATACAGGTTGAGGCAACACTGTGCATTCCTCCTTTACTGTAACCCTGTTTTACAACATTGAACCTGTGTATAGCGTAAGAAAACCAAACATTTTAGCATAATACACATGCTATATAATTTGGATTTTTTTAAATACCGTTTAGCAATTATTTATTGATATCTATTTTATACACAATCGATGCGCTTAAGCAGATTACAGCAATGCACTGGATTGCCAGCAATCTTTATTTGGAGAAAATACGTAATGAACCAGTATCAAAAAAGAATTACAGAGCTTCGCAAACAACTCGGTGATGACCTAGTTATTATGGGACATCATTACCAGAATGATGCCGTGCTGCGCCATGTTGATTTAACGGGCGACTCTCTTGAGCTTGCGCGTAAAGTAACAACAATCGACGCAAAACATATCGTTTTCTGCGGTGTTTACTTTATGGGTGAATCAGCAGCGCTGCTTGCGAGTGATGAACAGAATATATACCTGCCGGAAGAAGATGCCAACTGTGTTATGTCACAAATGGCGCCATACATGCTTGCAGACAAAGTGCTTACACGCATTAAAGAATCCGGTCGCAACATTGTTCCACTTACCTACGTAAACTCTTCTGTTGCAGTAAAAGCAGTATGCGGAAAACACGGCGGCTCTGTGTGCACATCTGCCAACGCGGAAAAAATGATGCGCTGGGCAATGGAACGCGGCGACAGTGTTCTCTTCCTGCCAGACAAACACCTTGCACGAAATACTGCAAAAATCATCGGTATCCCTCAAGAGTCTTGGCACATCTTGAATATTAGAAGCGAAGGCTCACAAATTGATATGGATGCCGTAAGCAAATCTAATCTCATTATGTGGCCGGGTTGTTGTGCTATCCATGCTCGCTTTAATGAGCGACAGATTGATGAAGCTCGCGCCGAGAATCCGGATACTAAAATTGTTATCCATCCAGAAGCTGCTCCAAATGTTATCGATAAAGCAGACGCAGCCGGTTCAACTTCCTTTATCATTAAGTATGTTGAAGCTGCACCGGAAGGTTCTACTATAGGTATCGGCACAGAGCTTAACCTTGTTGAACGCCTTGCAGACCAGTACGAAGGGTCAAAAACAATATTCCCGTTACTGGAATCTACCTGTTCTCATATGGCGCGTGTGACAGAACCAAAACTCGCTAATACTCTCGAAGCTATTGCAAATGGAACAGCAAAACCTGTTAAGGTTCCGGCTGGTCTTGTAGAGGACGCAAAAATCGCATTGGAACGAATGCTGATCGCCTGCGCTTAATTTTTTTCTTACGTTAAACAGGACGTTGTGATGAGTGATAACCGTCATTACACAACAGTGCTCGTCATCGGTTCCGGCATTGCCGGTTGTACCGCTGCCCTGCGCCTTGCTGACGAAGGTGTGCATTGTACACTGATTACGAGCAGCTCCAATTTAGATCACGGCAACTCTGCTCTGGCTCAAGGTGGTATCGTCTTTAAAGCAGACGACAACGACCATCAACAGCTGGAAAAAGACATTCTAACTGCCGGACATAGCTATAACTCTTTAAAAGCCGTCCACTCCATTGCCATTCGCGGCCCCCATGCTGTTGAAGACATTTTGGTTAAACGTCTTGGAATTCCTTTTGCCCGCCAGAAAGCTCCTTCTGAATGCGAATGGGATTTAACCAGAGAAGGCGGACACGAAACACCACGTATTTTGCATTGCGCAGATTACACCGGACGCGCGATTATGGATGGGCTTATCCGTGAAATTACGGCACACCCAAACATAACCGTCATGCGGAATAGAACCGCAATCGACCTGCTCACCAGTCATCACCATGCAGACAACCCTCAGTTCAAATACGAGCTTGAAAATGAATGCCTTGGTGCATATGTCTTCAATGAAGACGAGCAGCGCGTCGAAACCATGTTCGCAGACTACACAGTCGTCGCTACAGGTGGCATCGGGCAGATTTATCTGCATACAACCAACCCTCTTGGCTCCATCGGTTCCGGTGTTGCTATGGGCTTCCGTGCCGGTGCAACAGTGCACAACATGGAGTTCGTACAATTCCATCCGACAGCGTTCCACCACCATTCCGGACAGAAATTTCTGATTACGGAAGCCATGCGTGGTGAAGGCGCTAGACTAATGAACTCTAAGGGCGAATACTTTATGCCTAACTATGATAGACGCGCAGATTTAGCCCCGCGTGACATTGTTGCACGTTCTATCGTAGACGAAATGCTGAAAAACGACGATGACTGCGTCTACCTTGATACTTCAGAAATGAAGCATGACCTTGCCAACCGTTTCCCAACTATCTTTAAGCGTTGCCTTGAACTTGGTATCGACATCCGTAAAGAACCTGTTCCGGTTGTACCGGCAGCGCACTACAGTTGTGGTGGTATTCTAGTTAACGAACATGGCAGAACCACTGTTGCACGCTTATACGCGGTAGGAGAATGCAGTTGTACCGGCGTACACGGTGCTAACCGTCTTGCCTCCACCTCTTTGCTTGAAGCGCTTGTATGGGCAGATACAGCCGCGCAGCATATCAAAGATCGTGTAGATAGCCCTGTAACAGAAGAGCTGCGCAATGTTGTTCCTGATTGGAAGCCAATTGGTGACGATCACAACGACGACCCTGCTCTTATCGCTCAGGACTGGAGCCGAATCCGCAACACAATGTGGAACTATGTAGGTATTACCAGAACCTCACAGCGCCTTGCGCGCGCGCATGAAGATATGCGGGATTTATCCAAGCATCTGCATACGTTTTACAAAACCACACCATTGTCTAAACGTCTTATCGATTTATTCCACGGCTGCCTGACAGCGTATATCATTACTATGGCAGCAAAACGAAATACTAAAAGCATTGGCTGCCACTACAGGACAGACTAACGCTGAACAGTATAGTTGTTCTACTTTATGAGTATTATGTAATAAAAAAAGCAATATCCTTTTGGATGTTGCTTTTTTACTTTCAACTATGAGTATCCGATACAGAGTTTACCAGACAAAAAGGAAAAACACCTGAATTCCCGTTATAATTTGAATAAAAACGAGCACACAAAGAAACAACCCGACTACACCATGTGCTACACAAAACGACTGTCGTTTCTTCTTAACAACATCCATCCAATAACCAGAAACAAAGGTTGCAAGCAGCAAGGGAATAGATGCCATACCGACGCGGTAATGCTCTTCCGTGAGGCGATAATTATTCCACTCAGCATGGGTATAGTATATCCCGACACCAATCCCAATTGTCCACAGTAAAACCGCAATTTTGCCAAACAGCACATGCCGTTTCCATGGAAACAAAAAAGACATATCGTTGTGCACTTTCAGAAAGCGTTTCATCCCCCAATACAATGCGATATAGCCAAAAACAATACCGGTAATTTGAATCGCTGGATGAATATACAAGTGAAGCTTCGCTTCCTGAAACATACGGCAAGCTCCTGCATGATTAAAGTTGTACCAGCACAGCTCCCAGTAAAATACACATTGATGCAATATCAAAAAGACGAAGTGACGTAAGCCTTGTCAACGGTAACACACTTCCCAGCAGCAATATTCCCCCAAGAAAAGCACCAACAAGAGAAGAAACTCCTAATGTCCATGTGCACACTAAAGCGAATGACATAATGCTGCATATGTATGCAAAGTACCATACACGCATCAGTACTTTATGGTGCATCAATACAAAATAACTCACCACCAACGGGCTGAATCGAGATAAATATTCTTCTTTATGTGTGTAAATTTGAACCCACCCGTGCGCAATCTGCGCAAAATACCATATAGTACAATTCGTCAAAATCAACGGGTCAGTAATACTACCGCCAGCAGCAACCCACCCCATAAGAGGTGGCAATGCTCCGGCAACACAACCGACAAGTAAGGCGATAGAAGAGCGACGCTTTAATGCGGTATACATGCCATTATAAACAACCACTACTCCGGCACCTAAAGCTAAAGTCTGTACCGAACCTGTCATTGCATACAGGCTGGCAGCCAGTCCAATCCACACTCCTCCCATCAAAGCTGCCATTTTAGCACTAAGATACCCTTGAGGAAGCGGGCGCAGGACTGTACGCGAAAAATATCCGTCTGTCCGTTTTTCCTGCACCTGATTAAGTGCAGAGCAGCCCGCACAAAGGAAGAAACTTCCCAATCCAGCTGCAAACGCGCCGCACGTCACATCCGGCGTATGCAAAAAATAGCCGAGCATAGATACGACTGCCACAACAAAAGAAAGAGGAAAACGCCCAAGAACAACAACGTTCGCCACCATTCTCCGCGCATCAAGTTTAGATTCCAGCCGGTAAATATTCATGCACCAATCCCCCCCGAATTATTGGTTACCGAGCTTTAAGCTTTCCGCATCAAAATCAAATTTATGCAAACACTCCGCAAAAATTACACTGTTAGACAACCAATACGATGAACAACCATACTTGCCAGACAACGCAATTGTTGAATTCAAAATTGTTGATTCACTGTTGAGCCAACTGGCAAACTCTTCTTTAGATAACACCTCAATGGTTGAAACCATATTCGCATGTTCACCGCCACATGATGTTGAACAAACTATATCATGGCTGCCAAGCGACTCCGGTTTAAACCATGCGAACGCTTCGATCCCAGGTACAGCATTTATTTTTATGCCAAAAGCTGGAATATCCAATGCATGTACAACATCGCTTGATGTTATGCTCAACCTTATAAACGTATCGACAGGAACGTATAGAACCTTACTTTGTTTCCCATTTTCATACACAAAGTGCCATTCAGAGGTACTTCCCACAACATGAACCTTCATCGCATTATGCGATGCTGTATGCATTGCTCTAAAATCAACCCAGCCATAATAATACATTGCAACAACAAGAAACAAAGGGAGCAGTATCCATACAACTTCCAGCCAGATTGTATCTTTCTTTTTTGCTGGAACCGGTTGGCGTTCATGTCGATACCGATACACAAGCAGCAACGCTACAAGAGTCATTCCCACCAAAAGCACAATGGAAATGCCAAAAATAACGTAGAAAGCAAAATCAATATGCTGCGCTGAGGGTATCGGTTGATTCATCTCCACCTCGTTACTGGCACATCTTTTGTTTGGAACAAAAATTCACTGCCTGTCATTATAATCTAAGTTTTTTTCGCTTCTTCTTTTTTCCTTTCAAAAGCATTACACAAAGAAAGAGAAGTACCAGTGCGGCAAACGCAAAGCCTGAAATTTTAACAGGATCAAGAACATATTTTTTACTCACAGGGTCATACGAAAAGCACATGCGAATAAGCCGCTGCATGGAAAACAATGGTATATTCGTATCACCCTCAGTAAGAGCCATGGTTACATCAAACGGCAAAATATCCGTTCCGTACAGATACCGAGTGATTTTACCATCAGGCGTTACCGCCACAAGAGCAATGGGGTATACAAACTCATTGTCGACTCGCTTAAACCGAAACCCTATTTCACGCATTAGCGTCTGAATAGTAGATTTATCACCTACAAGAAACTTCCACGCATCCGCGGGAAAATCAGGATCAGTAACATGCAGAGCTTGCAGTAAATTCTGTTTTTTCTGTGCAGCAAGCTCCGGCGTATCATTTTCATCAAAACTCACCATCAGGACCCGATAGTCTTTATTCGGAACCAAAGTAACATTAGGAAGCACCACAGCAATTGCGCTCATCAACACATCACAAGCATCAGTACAGGAGTAATAAACAGGAACAATGAGTACAGGAGTTGTTATAAGCGAGCGTAAATTCACACGCTGCCCTGTTGAGTCAGTAAAGAAGAGTGGAGTCGATATCGTTGCGCCCAAGTGTTCAGTAACGCCCGCCTCAGTGGAACCAAACGGTACCGCAGTTGCCATGACTGGTGCAGAACTGCCATCAACGTTTAACACACGACTATCTGGTTCATTTTCACTCAAAAGAGTTGAACGCGAATGATCGATGGCTCCATCCTGCATAACTTCAGCACCATACCTTCCTGCGTTCACTATAGAGTTATTCGGCACTTCTTTTGTGCGTCCGTCCTTGTCAGCATACGTAGAATCACTGTCGCGGCTACCAAATGGATCCAACCTCGATCCATCCATATAGTGATCGGATGGAGTGTATGCAGGATTGCCTGTTTGAGCCTCTTTCACAGGACTTTCAATCGCTTCATTTCCACTGGAAAAACTCACAATAAGTAACAGCAAGAGACTTATAGGTACGGCAAAACGCAACAGCTGCTTTACAACACGTTGTCTAAGTTCGGACACAACAATTCTCCCTATAGTTTCGCGCTAAAACGTACTGATATATTCCGAAACCTTCACTCTATCCTCTTCGCTCATTCGCTTCACAATGCTCACCATAATGTTCTTTTTGGAACCGCCATACGTGCCATCTACATACCCATTAAGTTTATCAAGAATCTGATTAGCTGTTTGTCCTTTAAGCTTTGCGCTTACACCAAGTGCCATCACTTCACCTGTCTGCCCATGACATCCGGCGCAGGACTGATACAACATTTTCCCGCCAGTATCTTCTGCCATACTTAATGAAACACAAATAAATGTAATACCGGCAATAACTAACCAGATTGATACTTTTTTCATTATAACCCTCCATTAAATTCGAGGAATAGAGATTTAGTACATAACATACCACCAACAATGAAAAAAGATCAATACAACGACAGTTGATAGATATTCAGCAACATTTTGCAAAAGAAAACCTTCGAGTACAAAACTGTAATCGAAGGTACATGGTACAAAAAAAAAGACGCCCCAAATGGAGCGTCTTTTACATCTACAAAGCCAAAGATACTTAAACAGTACCGTCTGCGTGGTTGTGTGATTCCACTTCCGGCTCTGGAATTTCGTTCGGGCTAAATGCGTAAAGCACTGGGCTTGCAACGAAGATAGAGGAATATGTACCAACAGCTACGCCGACAAGAAGAGTCAATGCGAAGTCGTGGATAATTCCGCCACCAAAGAAGAAGAGAGAAACCAATACCAACAAGGTGGTACAGGAAGTAAGCAAAGTACGGCTCAAGGTCTGGTTTACAGCCTTGTTAATTACTTCACCATACGTTGGTGCAGTGCGCTGGTAGATATTCTCACGAATACGGTCAAACACAATAATGGTGTCGTTCAAAGAGTAACCAACAATAGTCAGCAGTGCCGCTACGATGGTCAAATCAAACTCTTTACCAAGAATGGAAAGAACACCAATTGTTATCAACACGTCGTGAATAAGTGCAACTACAGCACCGAGTGCGTAGTTAAGCTTAAGCTTCCAGCAGATGCCAAGTGTAAGCAGCATTGCAATAAGAACCTGCATCTGCTTAGGCGCACCAATAAGATCAAGCATGTACAAGCCGGAAACAAGACCAGCTGCCATAATACCTGCGGTAAACCAACGCTGTTCAAATCGACCAGAAATGTAGATCGCAATAAGCAGTACCGCAAAGTACAGCGCTTCTACCGCTGCTGAACGTAAGTCAGCACCGATTTTTGGACCAACCATATCAAGTCGTTCAATAGTAAATGAATTGTTCGGCATAGATTGACCGAACTGCGCTTTCAAGATTTCAGGCAGACGTTTATCCGTGTCACCTGTGGAAGAAATACGAAGAAGATACTCTTCGTTACCTTCACCAAAGCGCTGTACAGAAAGTCCTTGAATGCTTGAGCTTGCAAGGCTGTCTTTAATATCCTGAGGTGTTACTGCCTGTTCAAAGCGAACCTGTGCAAGAATACCACCGGAGAAATCAATGCCGTATTTTGGACCACCCTTAATAAGAAGAGAAGCCACGCCACACAACAGAACAGCAAGAGACAGGATAAGCGTAATCTTACGCAGACCAATAAAGTCAATTTTGCTGTCAGGTTTAATAATGCTCAGTCCCATAATCTATCTCCTTATATGCTGAGCTTTCTGCTCGGCTTACCGTTGATCCAAAGACCAAAGATAATACGTGCACAGAAGATAGCTGTGAACATGGAAGCCAGAATACCGAGGCTAAGCGTTACCGCAAAACCACGAATCGGACCTGTACCGAACTGATAAAGAATGATTGCTGCAAGCAGAGTTGTTACGTTTGCATCAAAAATTGTCAGTGTAGCGCTGGAGAAGCCTTCTTCAACCGCTTTAAACGGAGTAAGACCGCGGCGAAGCTCTTCGCGAATGCGCTCAAAGATAATTACGTTAGCATCAACTGCCATACCAAGGGTAAGGATAATACCTGCAATACCCGGCAAGGTAAGGGTTGCACCAAACGCGGCAAGACCTGCAACAATGAAGATAATGTTCATGAAAAGAACAATGTTAGCAATAACACCACTGAAGCCGTAGTAGATCATCATGAATACCATTACCAAGGCGCCACCAACGAGTGTTGCGGTAATACCCTGATCGATTGATTCCTGACCAAGGGAAGGACCTACAGCACGTTCTTCGAGAATCTTAACAGGTGCTGGCAAAGAGCCTGCACGAAGTACGATAGCAAGGTCGTGTGCTTCTTCAGTTGTAAATCCACCGGAAATAGAAGCTTTGCCGCCGCGAATTTTATCTTTAATTACAGGGGCGGAATACACCTTACCATCAAGAACAATCGCCATGCGTTTGCCAACATTCTGTCCTGTAAGCTCTTCAAAGCGACGTGCACCGCTGCTATTGAAGCTGATGCCAACATACGGATTGTTGAAATTGTCGTACGCTACGTGTGCGTCTGTAATGGTGTCACCTGTAAGCGCTGCTGCTTTATTTACAACAATTTTAGACTCAGCGTATGAGCCGTCATCGTTGCGACGTAACAAAGGAAGAGCTTCTGTGCCAGCAGGAACAATGCCTTTTTCAGCTTTCGCAGGGTCTACACCCTCGCGAACCATTTTAAATTCGAGGTGCGCTGTTTTACCGATAAGCTTAATTGCACGTTCGGTATCTGTAAGACCAGGGAGCTGAACCTGAATACGGAAGCCCTGCTGTTTACGGATATCCGGTTCGGCAACACCAAACTGGTCAACGCGGTTACGGATAGTTTTTACAGCCTGATCCAAGGTAAGGTCAGACATGTATTTTTTATATTCCGGTGTGTAGGTCAGCGTGTAGCGAACCTTTTTGTTGTCAAGAACGGTAGATTCCGCATTCAAGCGGTTGAAGCTTTTTTTCAACAAAGCATCAAGAGCTTCTTTTTGTGAAGACTTGAGAAGTACGAACTCAAGTTTTTCGCCCTGAACAAGACGCGGCTGCAAAATAAAAATTTTCTCATCGCGTGCTACAGTGCGGATATCCTGACCCATAAGGGAAAGGTTATTGGAAAGTGCCTTATCAACATCTACACCGAGGATAAGATGAATGCCACCTTGCAGGTCAAGACCGAGGCTGACCTTTTCTTCAGGTAAGAATTTTTTGATTGGGGATGTTCCGATCGCCGGAATGCTAGGAAGTGCGTATACCACACCAACCATGAGCACAAAAATCGCGACCAGTAATCTCCATCGCAACCCCTCTCTCATTATAACTCCTTGATACTATTCAAAACAGCAAAGCCCGATACGAAAATCGATCGGGACAACAACTCAGTTGTGCTGAACTGGCAGGAAACTGCATAATAACAGCTCCTGCCCACAAATTATTTCTTTTTACCGTCTTTTGCTTTTTTCTGTGCAGCAGGAGAAGGCTTAAGACCGGAGATGTACTGGCGACCAACGCGAACAGTAGTATCACCAAGGTCAACAGAGACAATGTCTTCTTTAACTTCTACGATGGTGCCGATAAGACCACCAGCGGTAACAACAGACTGACCTTTCTGAAGGTTATCCAATAACGCTTTGTGCTCTTTAGCTCTTTTCTGCTGAGGACGAATGAGAAGGAAGTAGAAAATCACAAACATCAAAGCAAGAGGTACAAACGCCGCAATCGGGTTACCTTCCTGACCTGCCTGACCACCTGCTGTGCCCATAGCCCAGGCTACTTCTGGAAAGAACATAAAAACTCCTTAACGGTTATCAAAAAAACGTAACGTCGCAATAAAAATCATCTACGATTTTTCCATTAAATCAAATGATTATCGAAAAATAGTACACAATAGCGAGCCGTAATCATTAAAGCCTAACTGGCCTTTGTTTTTTACTCGTAGTGAGAAAAAGCTATAAACTTGAATCAAGTACCTTTTCGTTAAGAAACATGCAAGATTTTTAACTGGCGTCATTTCTAACTAAAATAACAGCCATCACATCTAACACCTCGATTCTCCTATCATTTTTCAAAACCACCTACTAGTAAGCAATTTATTTTCATAATTACCCAGCAGCATCAGCACATTACATGCGTATTCAACAGAAAAGCCCCCATGCCAATCATGGGGGCTTCCCGAATTACGGTCGTCTATCAGTCAAGCTTAGGAGAATGTTCCTCAATGTGAGGGAAACGTTCCAAGCCGTCATATAACCAGCACAGTCAGAAAAAGTCTGAACAGCTTAGTTAGTTCCCACATACATGTTGCCGTATGGACGATGGGAAAACGGCGTAACTTTTTTAAACTCGCCTTGCATCACTTCATCTGCATCTTTACCAAATGCTTCAGCCCAGTCTTCAACATGGGAACGGATGAAAGCCGCGTCTTCTTCAGTAATTGTTTCAAGCTGTAAACCTGGACCTAACTGGTATTCAGGAACATCACCACGTATATAAATGATACCGCCATGCATTCCTGTACCAAGGCTCCTGCCTGTAATCGGTGCTTTTTCATCCATGGTAGAATCCATGCCAAGAAGGATAATAGCCCCACCCGCCATATATTCACCAAGGAAGTCACCAGCTTTACCACCAGCTACAATAACAGGCTGCTTATCCATGTAAGATTTCATGTGGATGCCTACACGGTAGCCAACGTCCTGTCTGACGAGAATGCGACCACCACGCATAGCGTAGCCGAGAACATCGCCAGCCATGCCGTTAATCTGAATTTCTCCGTCATCCATGGTGTTGCCTACACCATCCTGAGCATTGCCTTCTACGCGAACAGTAGCCCCGCGCATAAACATTGCAAGATCCTGTCCCGGAACACCGTGGATAGTGAAATGAACTGGTGCTTCTACTGAGTTGCCGATGTATCGCTGACCACGAATATTTTCCAACTCAATTTCAGTAGCACCTTCACGCACAGCTTCACGAATTTGCTCGTTCAATTGGCGGTAGTACACGCCGTTAGCGTCAATTGTACATTTTTTAGCCATGCCTAGTCCTCCAACTTCACGATCACCGGTTCACCGGCTTTAGGTGCCCATACTTTGTCGAGTTCTGGGCAAACTTCACGGATGGAACTTTCTTCACTGGACATGAAAACCATATCGTCCTTTTCACCGATAACAAGTGGACGAAGCTTAACGCGGTCGTTAAGTCCCATCATACCGTTGCTGTCGGTTACAAGGATAGCGAATGGACCGTTGAGCATTGCTGGTCCGTAAACCATGCGTAATGCTTCATAGGCTTCACGCTCGTCTTTCGGCATACGCTCAATTTCATCCCAGAATGGCGGAGCAAAAACTTTACATGCCATTTCGTGGGAAAGACCATGCTTACGGATAAGCAGATCAAGCAGGTAAGCAACAACCTCTGTATCAGTCATCATGTTACATTCGTAATCGTGCTGACACAGGTAACGTCTGTTAATACCGTAAGAGGAAATCTCTCCGTTGTGAACAATCGCCCAATCTAACAGGGTAAACGGATGAGCACCGCCCCACCAGCCCGGAGTGTTTGTCGGGAAACGGTTATGACCTGTCCACATGTAGCCGCTGTATTCATCCAGTCTGAAGAAGTCAGCGATGTCTTCAGGGAAACCTACACCCTTAAACGCTCCCATGTTCTTACCACTGGAGAAGACAAAAGCACCCGGCACTCTGTTGTTAATGTGCATGACGATGTTTACAACGTAATCATCTTCACCAACATCCTGCCACTTAGGACGTTCCGCCTTTGGAGAAAGGAAAAAACGCCACATAAGCGGAGATTCAGTAATTGCTGGCACCTTACGGGTAGGGATCGGCTCAGAAACCTGAATATTAAAGTACTGTTTGATAATTTCTTCTGCACGATCAAGACCAGCCTGATCGTCACACATAAGGTGGAAAGCATACAAATCTGCATGCTCAGGATAAATACCATATGCAGCAAAACCACCACCAAGACCGTTACCGCGATCGTGCATGGTGCACATTGCGTCAATCGGCATAGTACCCGGTATCAGTTTTTTCTTTTTATCAATTACCCCAAAGACACCACAGCCTGAGATGTCTTTATCAAAATGCCAAAAATCATTGGGAGCTTTCATACTCTATCTCCAAAGCCCTCTACTCAGCAGCAAGGGTCCACTTTGTATCAAATTCTTCTTCCGGCCAGAGCAATGCAGATGGTTGACCTGCAATAAGCTCTTCTTTCACATCCGGCGTAATATCCAGAGCGAAACGAACAAAACCGGTGTATAACCCTGCAAAATCGACCTCTCCCACAAGCACATACCCGATGAGTTTTTCATTACGGAAAATCAGCTTGCGATACACTCCGTTCTCTTCATCAAGATGTGTAAAGACTTCACAGTCTTCATCTTTAGACGGATTTACGTGACCAAGAGATGCCGTTGGCAGACCGTAAAAAGAAATTGCGTTCATCGGTAACCCGCCAGGGTGCGGAGAAGCATCATCGCTCGCCATATTAAGACCAGCGTGGTAGCCCTGACTGAAAGCGTTTGGCCAAATAGGTGTAACCCTAGCCTCCTGTGCAATCATGTCCGGAGCTTCTGCAACATCACCAGCGGCATAAATACCGTCGACGCTTGAGCACATGTTGTCATCAACCTGAATGCCTCTGTTCACAGCAAGCCCTGCATCTTTTGCAAGGTCAAGACTTGGAACAACACCAATGGCAACAACTACAGCTTCACAAGCTAGCTTCTGCCCATTGGCAAGACGTACACCGATAACTTCACCCTGCTCTGTTCGCAGAATTTCTTCTACGGTAGTACCGCAGCAGATAGTTATACCTTTGTCTTCGAGCTGCTGTGCCACAAGGTTACCTGCAACATCATCGAACGCGGCAGAAAGTACGCGACTTCCGAGTTCAACAATAGCAGTGGAAAGACCATTGTAACGCAAAGCTTCTGCGGCTTTAAGACCGATAAGACCACCGCCGATAACAACTACTCTGTGAATCTTTTTGGAAAGATCAAGCAGCATGTGCGCGTGGTTCAACGTAGTAAAGTTAAAGACCCCTCTTCCTTCAATGCCTTTAATTGGCGGCATGAAGGGAACACCACCTGTTACCAGAAGAAGCTTTTCGTAAGTTATCACTTCACCGGCTTCAGTAGTAATGGTCTTTGCTGCCTTATCAACAGCAGCTACGCGAGTATTGAGCTTAACTTCAACATTATTCTTTTCGTAAAATTCATCTGGTCGCAGATTTACTCTGTCGAGTCCGATTTTTCCTGCAAGAAAATATGAAATAAGCGGACGTCCATATGTAGGAGTATCTTCTTCACTGACGACAAGAATCGGGGTATTTTTATCAACCTTACGAATTCCTTCGATAGCTCCGACAGATGCTACACCGTTCCCTATTATGACATACGACATGGAGAGCTCCTGCTATCAGCGAGATTCGTATACCAGTGCGCCGTTCGGACACGCTTCCACACATGCTGGAATATCGCGTCCTTCGCACAGGTCACATTTGATAATCTTACCCTTAGTTTCATTGCGGCGCACAGCACCGTAAGGGCATGCCATGAGACATGACCAGCAGCCCACACACTGTTCTTCATTATAACATGTGCGACCTGTTTCCTGATCCTTGTACAGTGCACCTGAAATACAGGCGGACACACAAGATGGGTTCTCACAGTGGCGACAACTGAGTGCTACAGAAATCTGTCCTTTATCATACACTGCTTTGCAAGGCTGCAACCCTGTGGCTACTTCTTCTTTAGCAGCAATAACAACATCATGACTTGCAGAATGAGCTGTTAGACAGGCAACCTCGCAAATGTGGCAGCCGATACAGACGTCTTTATTAGGATAAACTCTACGCATATCTACCGTCCTGCGTGTTTAACGCCAAGGATATCCAGTTCTGTCTCATTAAGACCAAGACCACGCAACTTATCACGGTTACCGCGCAAGCTTTCAATGGAGTTAAGTCCCATACCGCCGAGCATTTCTTGAATTTCATGTCCCCATGCGCGAACAAGGTTGGCAAGACGTTTGGCAGCAATGTCTGGATTCTGACGTTTTTTAAGGCGTGCTTCGTTAGTTGCAATCCCCCAAGGACATTTACCTGTGTAGCAACGTCCACACAGAGTACAGCCCACAGAAACCAACGCAGCGGTACCAATATAGATGGCGTCCGCACCAAGTGCGATTGCTTTAATTGCATCAGCAGAGCAACGGATACCGCCAGCTACAACCAGTGAAGCATGGTTGCGGATACCTTCATCACGCAGACGGTTGTCTACAGCAGCAAGAGCAAGTTCCATCGGGATACCAACGTTATCACGGATCATGGTAGGTGCTGCACCTGTACCACCTCTAAAGCCGTCAATAACAACAATATCCGCACCTGCGCGAACAATACCGGATGCAATTGCAGGAGCATTGTGCACTGCCGCAATCTTTACAGAAACCGGAACCTTGTATTCGGTTGATTCTTTGATTGCGTAGATAAGCTGAAGCAAATCTTCAATAGAGTAAATATCGTGATGCGGCGCAGGAGAAATAGCATCCGAGCCGACTGGACACATACGGGTTTTAGAAACCTCTTCATCGATTTTTTCACCCGGCAAGTGACCACCGATACCCGGCTTAGCGCCCTGACCGATTTTAATTTCTACCGCGCTACCAGCGTTCAAGTAATCTTTGTGAACACCGAATCGACCTGATGCAACCTGTACAATAGTATTCTGACCGTACTTGTACAGATCAGGGTGCAGACCACCCTCACCAGTGTTGTACGCAATACCAAGCTCTGTTGCAGCCATTGCCATAGCTTTATGGAGGTTCAGGTTAATTGAACCAAAAGACATAGCAGAAAACATAAGCGGGTAATTAAGCTTAAGCTGCGGTCCTACTTTAGTGGTAAGTTTTGGACCGTCCGGCGTAGACTCAAAGCTCACGTTGTCCGGCTTAGAACCAAGGTAGGTAGTCAGTTCCATTGGCTCACGAAGAGGGTCAATGGACGGGTTGGTTACCTGACTGGCATCAAGCTGAAGGTTATCCCAGTAGATAGGCTTATCGGATGGAGAACCCATACCGGAAAGCAGAATACCGCCAGTATCCCCCTGCTTGTATACATGCTTCATGTACGTAGGAGTCCACAGAGCATTGTCCCTGAAATCAGCCGGATTCTTTTTAATGGTAAGACATCCGGTTGGACAGAATGCTTCACAACGGTGACACCCAACACATTTAGTATGGTCATGGCTTACACACTGACGTGCATCATCCCAGTAATGGGCTTCGTAAGAACACTGACGCACACAAACTTCGCAATTGATACAACGATCATTTTCACGATCAATAACAAAGTCGCTAAAATTCTGGCTTATTGGCTTAAACAGCAAAACAATCTCTCCTCGTGACACAAAGCGCCCGCGCGCGTCATTCGCATTTTTTCTGAGCTAAATCTTCAATAGGGAGGTCAGTTACCACTAGCTGGCAACTGCCATGGATTATATTTACCGAAAAATGGTCAAATTTGTCAAGATTGTAATTTTTAGTTTTTATACTAGCTCGAATTAGAACTTTATCTCAATATAGACCGGATAGTTAACTACACTTTATACAAAATTGTCATAAAAACAATATTCTTCATTTTTTACATTTTTGTATAAAAATGTGTTTTGATGAATTCTCGAACCAATTGAACTATCTTTTCAGAGGTTTCTACATGCGTCGTAATTATATGATGCCCTGTGACTTTTTCTTCAATCCGTAACAATTTTATTGTCACATCTTTGGAAGAAACACTCTTCGCAAGCAAGAAAACATTCCCGAGAGGCACACTCCTGTCCGTAGGAGCTTGAACAATAAGGATAGGGGCAGTTATGGAATTCACCTCTTGCCGCACTTTTTTTACTCCATTCATAAGCTCATGTAATTGTTGTAAACTTACAAATTCGTCATATCCTTCCCATGGTGCAATTTTTAAATGCGTTTCATCGCGCCGCCCTAAAGGAAATACTGGCTTAAGATGCTTAATTATAGGCGTAAACGGAATCCGCCAGTCTTTCATCTGCCATGGAAAAAGTGAATACAGATACAACGGGGCTGCAAGAGACACCACACCTGCAACAGGAAACTTGGACGCAACATGCAAAGCCAGCGTCCCTCCCATTGAAATTCCCACAACAAAAACAGCATCTACTTGTTCTGCAAGCGCTGCGTATTCTTTTTCAGCAGCCCATTCCCAATCTGACCAGCCAGTTGTTTGAAAATCCTCAAACGTCGTTCCATGACCGGGCAACATTATATTACGCACAACAACACCGTCTGCCTCCAGCGGCTCTACAAACGGTTCCATCTCAAACGAGCTTCCAGTCCAGCCGTGAATCAACAAGCACCCTACTTTCATATTCTACCCTTTTTAGTATTCCGAAAACAACCTTTTCTCCGCGGCATCTATCTACCTAAAAACAGAGACTATACAAAAGAGCGCGAAACACGCCCTTCCAGCGACAGAAACAATGCATATACAATGCGGCACGCTGCTAGAATCTAGAGAAGTTGCAAATCCCAACAGGCGAACGTCTAATCAACCTTGTTTAAGCCAACACAATACACTACAGTACCGCACCAGCAACGTATGACAATAATGAGGAGTTTATGAATGCAACCATGTGACACTTTACTATTTGCGGAGATCATCGTCACTCAGAACGAATCACGCTCTATCATATATAACGGCGGCATCGCTATTTCTGAAAGCAAAATCCTGTGCATTGATGCGGCTGATGTCGTGCGTTCGCAATACACCTCAAAAAACACAATAGAACTCGGCAGCTCACTACTCATGCCGGGACTCATAAACAGCCACACGCACGCAGCTATGACGTTGCTTCGCGGTGCAGCAGACGACCTCCCGCTCATGGATTGGCTCAACAACCATATTTTCCCTGTTGAACAGAACCTAACAGCCGAACAGGTTGAGCTTGGAGCACTGCTGGCATGTGCAGAGATGACACGCTACGGAACCACATCGTTTACTGATATGTATCTGATTGAAGATGCAACATATAAGGCTGTAGATCAATCTGGATTACGTGTCCTTGGTGGCGAAGCGCTCTTTATGTTCCCGTCCCCTGCCTATAAAGATTTTGACGCTGGAATAGCACTTGTGCGTGAGCTAAAGGCAAAGTGGCAGAGCAATCCGCGAATCCGTCAGGCTGTCATGCCACATGCCGTGTACACAACCACACCGGAAATCCTTACAACGTGTCGAGATGTTGCAGAGGAACTAAACTTACCTATTCATATCCACCTTGCAGAAACCCCGACAGAGACAGCAGCCTGCATAGAAAGCTTCGGCAAACGTCCTGTCGAATATGCGCATAGCCTTGGCTTACTGGGCAAACGTACAACCGTGGCACATGCTGTTGATCTGACCGATGACGAAATTTCCTTACTCGCCGAAACCGGTACAGTTGTAGCGCACAACCCAGAGAGCAACATGAAACTTGCTTCCGGCATGGCTCCCATTGAAAAAATGCTTGCCAAAGGAGTCACCGTAACACTGGGCACTGATGGCGCAGCCTCTAACAACGCCCTCAACATGTTTACAGAAATGGCTTCCTGCGCGTTTCTACACAAAGTTCAGCATATTGATCCAACCGTCGCTTCTGCACAAACTGTGCTGGATATGGCAACACGAAATGGGGCATGCAGCATGGGACAGTCCGATATCGGGGCATTAACAGTCGGGAATCAGGCTGACATAATCGCACTCGACCTCACCCAGCCAAACATGCTGCCTATGCATAACCCCGTATCTCAACTGGTTTATGCAACATGCGGAGCTGAAGTGCACATGACCATGGTCGCAGGGGAAATTCTATATCACGACGGCAGATACACGAAAATTGACTACCCTGCCCTAATTGAGTCTGCAAAAGATGTTGCTAAATGGGTACAAAAGAAGATACAGAAGCGCAGCTAACTGCGTACGACATTTTTTACACATGCTTTTATGCCACTACACAATCTTGGCTATTGAATATTTTTTCGTTCAAAAGCTTGCCGGATAAAACACTGTGTATGTCTACGCTAGTCATTGTTTATCAGTGCTCAATCACATTTAATACCACAGTGTGATTACGCAACTGCACATTGACACGTTGTTTTTTAGTTGACTTTTCGTCAAAAAAATATAATTGGACATCGCTTCAAAGATAATATGCGCGCGTAGCCCGCGCGACCTCAGGAGGAAATTAATATGAGTGCTAAAGCTGTAAGCTTCGCCGATGCTAAAATGACTGAAGAAGGCATGCTCTACAAAGGGTTTGTTTGCCAGCCAGTGGTCGAACAGTGTCAGGGCTGCGAACGCACCGGTGAATTCGAAGGCCAGACATACTGTACAAGCTACGCAACCCCTAACACCAAATGGGCTCTTGGTGGTTGCAACTTTGCTACCCACGTTAAAGCTACCGTGGATAAATCTGGTAAAGTTAAAATTAACCCACTTAAGGCTTCCAAACGTGCCGCTCGCGGTCGTTAATCTGCTATATTTTGGTTAGAAATAGGGAAGGTTGCATACAACCTTCCCTTTTCTTTTTTCAGCAAGAAAAAAAGCTGGCATAACGATGTGCTACTTCTAAAGAAGACATCTTTGTTATACCTTCCAGCAACAGAAAAAAGTATTGCAACCAACTAGCCGTGCTTCTTTCTTATCGTGTCCGTGTCAGTAGCCTTGCGTTACACAGCACGGCATTCTTTCTGAAAAATGTTTTACGTATAAGACTGTTGGCAACTGTCCGTTTTTCCAGATTACATACTATCTGTGCAGCGAACAGCGTAAAGAGTAAACGCACATACTTGTTGCAAACGCCTTCCTTTTACCAGTGCCGCCGCAACATGCAGTGTCGTCATCAGCCTAAAGCATAACTGCGTTATTATTCACCCTGATTCTCTGACGGAGAACTTTCATGAGCGAAAAACTTCTCGCATTTCTTGATGCCCAGCATGATTTAGTAATTGAACTTCAAAAAGAAATGACGGCACGCCCCGCGCTTTGCCCGTCCAGCGGCGGACAGGGAGAAAAAGATAAGGCTGATTACCTGCACGGCTGGCTTAAAGAAAACAATATTACTGACGTTGAAGAGCTGCGTGCCCCTGACACCCGAGTCAGTTGCGGCTACCGCCCGACCATTATTGCTCGCGTGCCGGGAAAAACAGAAAAAACACTCTGGATCATCGGTCACACCGATGTTGTACCTACTGGCGACCTGAACCTGTGGGACAGTGATCCTTGGACTATCCATGTTGACGGCGACTTCATCTATGGTCGTGGCGTAGAAGACAACCAGCAGGCAATCGTTTCCGGTCTTCTTGTTGCAAAAGGACTCGTAGATAACGACATCACTCCTGAGTACACTCTCGGGCTTATTCTGACCGCAGATGAAGAAACCGGCAGCAAATACGGTCTTGAATACGTAATGAAAGAGCGCCCTGAGCTCTTCAAACAAGAAGATTTAATCCTTGTTCCAGATATCGGTGACGCAGACGGAACTATGATTGAAGTCGCTGAAAAATCCATTCTTTGGGAAAAAATTTCTGTAGTCGGCAAGCAGTGCCACGGTTCTACACCATGCGAAGGCATCAACTCTCTGGAAGCTGCCTCCACGTTCATTCTCAAAATCAAAAAACTGCACGAAATCTTTGATCGAAAAGACGACCTCTTCGATCCTCCGATTTCTACATTTACACCGACTAAAAAAGAAGCGAACGTGCCGAACATCAACACCGTACCGGGACTTGATGTATTCTTTGTCGATTGCCGTATTCTCCCTGGATACGACCTTGAAGATATCCGCAAAGAAATTAAAAAACTCGGCGACGAAGTTATCGCAGAATACGGTGTGCAAATCACCTATGAAGACGATCAGGCAGGTCAGTCAATCAGCCAGACTTCTGTAGACAGCGAAGTTGTGACCAAGCTTGAACGCGCTATTAAGACAGTCTACAATGTAACTCCGCAGCCAAAAGGCGTTGGCGGTGGCACTGTAGCAGCACATTTGCGTGATGAAGGACACCCTGTAGCTTGCTGGAGCAAACTCATTCCGAACGCACATGTGCCAAATGAAAAAACCCGTATTTCCTGCAACATTGGCGACGCAAAAGTTATTGCCACAATGTTGTTTGATACCGCCGAATAAATACAAATAGAATCTCTGACGCTATGTAGGGAATCCTGCACATAGGGTTCCCTACATCATAGCGACGGCTTAGCAACGCTCAAAATCTGTTTTCAGGCAAGATATGGTACTACCAATGTGCATTGCCTAAAAAAGATCGTCAAAGCCCGTGCAAACGTCCAGAGCACGCTTTGAACATGGCAAAATAAAAGGCGACCTCGCTGATACAAGTTTTGAAATTTTTACGATCCTTTTTCAAAAAAATTCGTAAAACTCCGCTGACAAGCGCCGTCAGAGACACCACGTAAGACACACGCAGTATTTATATAACGAAGAAAAATTATGATAAAAACACCCCCACCAGCTATTTTTGATGTCATTGTCGTAGGCGCAGGTCATGCCGGTGCCGAAGCTGCTATGGCTGCCAGCAATCTTGGAATGACAACGTTGTTGCTCACGATCAACTTGGATCATATCGGCGCACTTTCCTGCAACCCTGCCATCGGCGGTCTCGCCAAAGGGCACATGGTGCGTGAAATTGATGCACTCGGCGGCATGATGGGGGTATGGGCAGACCAATCCGGTATTCAATTCCGTACATTGAACACCAGTAAAGGTCCTGCTGTACACGCGACTCGTGCACAAATTGACCGCGACGAGTACATGCGCGTGGTAAAGCGCGACATTTTCGCACAGGAAAATCTCTGGGTATGGCAGGATACAGCTCACGAACTGATGGTAGAAAACGGACGCTGCTCCGGCGTGCGTACACAGCTTGGACAAGAATTTGCTGCAAAGACTGTCATTATTACTACTGGCACGTTTATGCGCGGTCTCATCCACGTAGGACTCAATAATTTCTCTGGCGGACGCCTTGGCGATCCGGCAAGCAGTGGTCTATCCGAATCCTTCAAAAGCGTAGGATTAGAGCTTGGTCGCTTAAAAACCGGCACAGTACCGCGTATTCTTAAAGACAGCATCGACTTTTCCGTAATGGAGCCACAGCATGGTGATACACCTCCGCCTCCATTCAGCTTCCGCACTAAAGAAATTCCACTGCCTCAACTGCCATGCTATCAAACATGGACAAATGAAGAGACGCACGAAATCATCAAAACCGGTTTTGACCGTTCTCCACTCTTTACCGGAGTTATTGACGGAACCGGAGCGCGTTACTGCCCGTCCATTGAAGATAAAATTGCGCGTTTCCCAGACAAAGTTCGACATCAAATTTTCGTAGAGCCTGAAGGATTAAACAGTCCTGAGTGCTACCCTAACGGCATATCTACAAGCTTACCGCTGGACATTCAAAAAGCAATGCTCAAGACCATTCCGGGACTTGAAAACGCACAAATCATTCGTCCGGGCTACGCTATTGAATATGACTACGCCAACCCGACCCAACTGCGCCCAACTCTGGAAACAAAAGTTCTTCCGGGGTTATACCTCGCAGGTCAGGTTAACGGCACATCCGGTTATGAAGAAGCCGCCGCACAAGGGCTGTGGGCTGCTCTTAACGCTTTCAGCGCACTCACGGGACGCGATCCATTTATCCTTGGACGCGATCAAGCTTACATCGGTGTACTTATTGATGACCTTGTTACAAAAGGCACCAATGAACCGTACCGTATGTTTACATCCCGCGCAGAACACAGACTGTTATTAAGAGAAAGCAATGCAGATATGCGTCTTACTGAAATTGGTCGCAACATTGGTCTGGTTAAAGATGACCAATGGACTATGTTCGATGCAAAACGTACAGCACTTTCCACTCTGCTTTCAGAGCTTGAAGAGCGCCGCATTAAACCAGACGCAGGTGTACGCGCTATCTTTGATGAATTAGGTGAAGCGCATCCGTCAAAGAGCCTTACACTGGCAGAAGTCCTGCGCCGCCCTGCATTGAACATTGACGACCTCGCGCCGTTCTGGTCTGACATTGCAGACTACGCAGAAGATGCAAAAAAAGAAGCTCAGGTTGTTGTTAAATATGCTGGTTACTTAAAACGCCAAGATGAACTGGTTCAACGTTTTAGTCGTATGGAAAGCGTGCCGCTCCCAGCTGATCTTGATTATACGCAAGTTGCAGGACTCACTAGAGAGGTAGAGGAAAAACTTGCCTCCGTGCAACCTCTCAACCTCGGGCAAGCCTCACGTATCTCAGGTGTTACCCCGGCAGCAATTTCCTGCCTTGAAGTTCATCTAAAAAAGCTTGGCAAAATCTAATTTAAATCCTCTGAAAAGCCACCTTCTACGGTGGCTTTTTTTTTGACTTTTTTTGTATTCCTGTCCCGTCCTTGAATAAGTTCACAAGAAAAGGACTTATTATGAGAAAGCAAACAAGAACAAAGACTAAGCGAACACAACGGGACTACACATTAGGCTTTAAACTGGCTGTTGTTGCTCAAGTGGAGAGTGGTGACATGA
>NZ_JAOARI010000037.1 GCF_025210605.1 Halodesulfovibrio sp.
CTTCAAATGTAATCTGTTTATGCCCCATGTAGTTATCCCTCCATTGTGGAGTTTTTTCATGTAAGGACAACATATCATGGGGCTTCTTGTTTTGAAGCCCTAAGTTCATCAAGGTGTTAAGTTTCAAATTACAATCTACGGAAAGAAGGTTCTCTGGACTCTCCTAGAACTTTTACTCGCGAGATCAGCATGTTTTTTACACCACTTCGCGGCTTACGCGCCACTACCTTACTTAATAAAAATAGCCGAACCGGCTTAGTACACTCTCAAAAAATATTTTCCTAATCGAAGTTAAGGGGGCATAGAACTGATCAAAAAGGGTGGAGTTTTTTACTCCACCCTTTCTTTATTGCTTAAAAAAGAAATTTACCTAAAAGGGGTCAAGGGGATGCGTCCCCTTGCGGGGGTGCAGGGTGCAGTGCCCACCTGCCCGTCGGAGACCCGCCGGAGGCAGTACGACGAACGTCAAACACGTACATGCTGATGATGTGTAAAAAGGTCTCCGACGGCGCTGCCGCGGGCTTTAAGAACCTTTCTCGAAGAAAGGTTCTTAAAAATCTCCAAAGACTTTTATCCACGAGGTCAGCACGTTTTTTACACCACCTCGCGGCTTACGCGCCATTACCTTACTTAATAAAAATAGCCGAACCGCTTAGTACATTCCAAAAAAAAATCTTCCCTTAGACGGGGTTAAGGGAACACCTTTTCATACAGCAAAAGGGTGGAGTAATAACTCCACCCTTTTGCTATTGCGAAAAAAAGAAATTTACCTAAACGGGGTCAAGGGGACGTGTCCCCTTGCGGGGGTGCAGGGGGCAGCGCCCGCCTGCCCGTCGGAGACCCGCCGGAGGCAGTACTACCCCTTACCCAAGAACTTGTAGTCTAACAGCCACCACCAACGAGTTTTTCTTCTTTTTTCGGCTTGGTAGAGCGTGACTGAATTACTTTGGAGTTTGGTTCAACGTCATGTGTAATCCATACGTTACCACCGATCATAGTATCATGCCCGATGGTAATGCGCCCCAGAACGGTTGCACCTGCGTAAACTGTGACATTGTCCTCAAGAATAGGGTGACGCAGATTACCTTTAATCAAGCAGCCCTCTGAATCTTTGGGGAACGACAGCGCACCGAGTGTTACCCCCTGATAGAGGCGGCACCCGTTGCCGATAATGCATGTTTCGCCGATTACAACACCTGTTCCGTGGTCAATGAAGAATTCTTCACCAATTTGTGCCCCCGGGTGGATGTCTATTCCTGTATTGGAATGCGCCATTTCACTGATGATGCGAGGGATAATCGGAACATCAAGCTTATAAAGCTCATGCGCTATTCTATGGTGAATCATTGCTGTGATTGATGGGTAGCAGAAAATAGTTTCACCGGGGGTTTTTGCCGCTGGGTCACCTTCAAAAGCGGCCTTTACATCAGAGGCAAGAAGTCTGCGAAGTTTGGGTAATGATTGTAGGAACTGCATGGCAAGAGCGCGGGAGTGCTCTTCGCAATCTTTGCATTCATTTGCAAATTCAGCACAGATAAAGCAGCCACCACGTCTGATCTGCTCTGAAAGAATCCTGTAGATTGAGTCCAGATTTGCAGACAGATGGTATCGCATGGATTCGAGGCGTACTGTTTTATCGCCAAAATACCCCGGGAAGAGCGCAGCTTTGAGGCGCTCGACAAGTTCGAGCAGTGTTTCTGTTGACGGCATCGGAGCATCGTGCTTGGAACGATGGTATACCGCCGCGTACGATTCTGGAGCGCAGAGTTCCTCAACTACTTGGTCGAGCTCTGTTATGTTGTGCTGCTCCAGCTCGGCATGATTACGTTGCATGTGTACTCCCTTGCAAGTTTGCTAGTCAGTTTCAGTAAAAAGCGGGGTCGAAAGGTAACGTTCTGCGGTGTCGCAAATGATGAACACAATACGCTTGCCTTTATTCTCTGGGCGCTTTGCCACTTGGAGCGCAGCATAGGCATTTGCGCCGGAAGAAATACCACACATGATACCTTCCTCTTTCATAAGGCGGCGTGCCATGCTGAGTGCATCTTCATTGGTGACACGTATGATTTCATCATAAATTTCTGTGTTGAGAACGTCCGGTACAAAACCAGCACCGATGCCTTGAATAGCATGTGGGGCAGGGCTTCCACCAGAAAGAACAGGGGATGCATCAGGTTCTACAGCAATGCATTGAATGTTTGCATTATGCTGCTTTAAAATTTCCCCAACACCTGTAATTGTGCCTCCTGTGCCGACTCCCGCAACGAAAATATCGATCTTGCCGTCAGTATCTCGCAGTATTTCCTGCGCAGTTGTCTTTCGATGAATAGCAGGGTTCGCTTTATTCGCAAATTGTTGCAGGTGGATTGCGTGCGGGTTTTCTGCTGTGATGCGGTTAGCTTCTTCCACAGCACCAGCCATACCCTTGGCAGCAGGGGTGAGAATAAGTTTTGCTCCAAACCCTTTGAGAAGTGCACGGCGTTCCTGACTCATAGATTCCGGCATGGTCAGAATGAGCGGAAATCCTTTAACAGCACAGGTAAAGGCAATCCCAATACCTGTATTGCCGCTTGTTGCTTCGACAAACACGGTATCTTTGGTGGTTGTACCGGAATCAATGGCGGCTTGCACCATGTTATATCCGATTCGGTCCTTTACAGAAGAACACGGGTTCATGGACTCCAGCTTTGCTACAACTTCAGCGTCTGTCCCTTCTGCAATGCGGTTGATGCGAACGAGGGGAGTGTTGCCTACAAGATCAATCATAGAATTAGCGATTTTCATGTAACTTACCTCATGGATGAAAAAAAAGGGTCGGACAAACCACGTGTGTTGTCCGACCCTTAAGTATGTATCTTAGGGTCTGCTGCTAACAAGAACAAGGACGAGTAGGAGCTTCTGCTCCGTCATCGTTTTTGTATGGAGAAATCTCACGGAGACGTTTAATGATAGCAGGAAGTTCTTTCAGTACGACTTTGACTTCTTTGTCATCATTAAATCGGGACAGTGAAAAACGAATGGAACCATGAGCGAAAGTAAACGGAACGCCCATTGCCCGCAGTACATGAGAAGGTTCGAGGCTGCCGGAAGTACATGCAGAGCCGGAGCTTGCTGCAATGTCATGTCCGTCCATCATAAGCAGAATAGCTTCACCTTCAACATGTTTGAATGAAATGTTGGTGGTGTTAGGAAGTCTGCTTTCGGTATCACCATTGATAATGGAATCTGGAATGGTTTCCAGTAAGCCTTTTTCGAGGACATCGCGCATATGTTTTACGCCTGTGTTCTCGATTTCCATGTTAAGCTGAGCCAGTTCCGCTGCTTTACCGAGACCTACAATAGCAGCAGTGTTTTCGGTTCCTGCACGGCGACCTTCTTCCTGATGTCCTCCACGCATATGCGGGCGGAAAGAAGCACCTTTGCGGACATACAGTGCGCCGATGCCTTTAGGACCATGGATTTTGTGACCGGAAAGGGACAGGTAGTCCACAGGCAATGTTTCGAGATTAAGCTCAATTTTGCCCACTGCCTGCACTGCATCTGTATGCAGCATTATGCCACGATCTTTTACAATTTTTGCAATTTCGTGCATCGGGAAGATAACGCCGGTTTCGCTGTTAGCGTACATAATAGTAACAAGGGCGGTATCTGGACGCAGGGCGTTGCGTAGTTCGTCAAGATCGAGCTGACCTTTGGTGTCAACGTTCAGGTACGTTACATCGTAGCCGCGCTGTTCAAGATGACGGCATACGTTTAGAATAGCAGGATGCTCAACACGAGTAGTGATAATATGTTTTTTACCCGGCTGTGCTTCGAGAGCAGAGTAAATAGCTGTATTATCACTTTCTGTGCCACCTGCGGTAAAGATAATTTCATCCGGCTGTGCGTTCAGGAGAGAAGCAAGCCGATGACGGGCTTTCGCAATATCTGAACTTACTTGACCGCCAAATTTGTGCATGCTGGAAGGGTTGCCGTAATAATCAGTGAGAAACGGCATCATTTCCTTTAGCACTAGCGGGTCAATTTTAGTGGTTGCGTTGTTATCGAAATAAATTGTTGTCACTGCGATACCTCCACAACGGTGAGTTCTGGTTCAACTTGTTCTTGTAATGCTTTTTCTACAACATTTTTGAGCGTAAGCTGGCTGGATGGGCAGCTGGTGCACATGCCTCGAAGCGCAACTTTTACAATGTGACCTTCGATGTCGATAAGCTCAACATCACCGCCGTCTTTTTGGAGACGCGGACGGACTTCTTCGTTAAGCACTTTCATGACAAGCTGCATACGTTCGATATTAGAGAGCTGGGGACGTGCAGAAGGTTCCGGCACTTCGCATGCAGCAACTTTTCCTGTTGCTTCGTCAATAAGACGCTGGATGTTATCTACGCATTTACCACAACCACCACCGGCTTTGGTGTAGTGTGTGACTTCTTCTACGGTTGTAAGACCGTTTTCTTCTACAGCACGCAAAATTTGTTCATCGGTAACACCGAAGCAGTGACAAATAATGGTACCTTCATGATCGTGAACTTCAACCGGTTCACCACGGAATGTTTTTATAGCAACTTCTAATGCTTCCTGTCCCATAACAGAGCAGTGCATTTTTTCTTCAGGAAGACCGCCAAGAAATTCAGCAATTTCTTTGTTGGTAATTTTTTCTGCTTCTTCCAGAGTTTTGCCTTTAAGTAATTCAGTTAAGGCAGAAGATGATGCAATTGCGCTAGCACATCCGAAGGTCTGGAATTTAGCGTCAACAATTCGGTCATTATCATCTATTTCAAGGTAGAGTTTAAGAGCGTCACCGCAGGCAAGGCTTCCAACCTCGCCAATGGCGCTTGCATTCTTAATTTCTCCCACGTTTTTTGGATTTAAAAAGTGCTCACGCACCTTGTCAGTATATTCCCACATTACACATATCCTCCGGATTCAGTTCAAAAGTATTGTGAGCGCACCTTGCAGTATAATAATGCGAAAGGGGTTAGGGAAGGGGGAAACGCATTTTTTTTTACGATGGCATGTAAAAACTTCAAACAGGGTACCGGCGTTCAACTGCAATTAGGAACACCTTGAGGATATATGAGGCGGTAGAAAATGCAGACTATATTTTTTTTGTTTCCAGATTAAATAACGTGGTTGCCGCTCAGAATTTTGATAAATCTCCTGAATACATTCATATCAATTTGAGTAGACATTTCTTCTTTCATGATCCGCAAGGTTTTGAATGCATCAGTACCGTCAGAATATGGTCTTGAAGAACGGATGGCATCGTAAATATCCGCAATCGTGATAGCGCGGACTGCAAGCGGAATATGTTCTTCTGTTAGCCCACATGGGTAGCCTGATCCATCAAGCTTTTCGTGATGAAGCAGTATGCAGTTAAGCGCATCCTGAGAGAGTGGAAGCTGTGCGCATAGTCCCGCTCCGTGTACTGGGTGGGTGTTGATGCAGTCACGCTCCTTATCAGAAAGCCTGCCGGGTTTCGTTAAAATTTCTTCGGGAATCCTGCGCTTTCCAATGTCGTGCAAAATTGCTCCCAGTCCGAATTGCACCATATCCCGTTCAGCAAATCCATATGTTTGCAGGATAAGCTGTGAATACACAAAAACATGCAGCGAGTGCGAGTAGGTTTGATAATCATGAGCGATGATTGAACCCATGGTCTGCAACGAATTTTCCAATGTCAGAAAACTTACACCTTTTGTGACAAACTCGAAAACCCTGTCGAACTCTTTGCGGTTGACCATCGGCGGCAATTTTTTTGTGAAGACTTCTTCGACCACTTCTAACGAAGTTTCATAAAAAACCTGTGCTCTGGTTGGTCTTGGGATGTGTTCGTCGAGGAGTGTGTCACCTAAATGGGTGACCATATGGTCGAAATATTCCGGGCGTTGACTTTGCTTTATGTAAACAACGTTTCGTCCGTGTTCACTTAGAGCCGCTTCATGGTGCTCCGTGAAACTGTCTCCGGCTTTAGCGTACAGCGTAAAAGAGTCTTCGCTGCGGATGTATATGTCAAAATGTCCACGGGGAGGACGCAACACCAACGAAGGCAAGACGGGAAAAAAGTCGTGCGAGATTTCCTCTAATAGAGGGGGTTGAGAAACAGCTTGTGTCATTACCAGATGTAGCCTGTAAGGTTGCAAGCACAGATATTGTGCCATCATAACGCAGTGCCGCTTCTAAAGTATGAGCAAAAAGCGTACGCGCTGAATGGAGCGAGGGGAATTCACTCTCATTACAAAATGGTTGCAATTCTGTTTTGTGTGCTTAAGTTAGAACGTGCTCACCGTTGTTCACTATTTTTACAAATTTATATGTATGAATCTGCACAATTGGGGAAAAAGGTGCAGAAGTGTACCATAGTTTGAAAGGTGAGATGCACCTGAAGAGGTGCATTGTTACAAAGTCATGATTATTCTATTGGCTGTGATGTCGTATAAATTCTCTGATATGGTATGTTCATGTGTAGTATAGAACACACTGATTAATTGTTGTGCAAAGCTGCGACGACGATTAATAAAGAAAGAATGTATGCGCCAATGTTTTGCTTTATGACTAGGGCGTGTTTCTAAATTGTACACTTGTTTTGCTGTTCTCTTTTACTCTTTATTGCGTTGCCGGAAAAAACTTGTTTCGACGTAGTGCTGTTACGCCTTAAACATATTTTTTACTTCTGCCGCGTAATAAGAAAAAGATATCTATCATTCCTGTGCATACAATTTAGGAACACATCCTAATTACTATTAACAACATGTGTTAAAAAAAGTTAGCGCATGTTGCGATAAGTTTTGTTGTTTGTCACGCAGAATTTCTCGTAATATATAAATAAATTACTTCAATTCTAAAAATAAAGAAGAATTAGCAGCACTCATTATGGTCGAACTATTGTTCAACCGTAATAAAGAGAAAAAGTATCAGTATTGTACTTTTTACTAAGTACCTAGATGAAGAATTTACTGCGATTTACTACATAAATTGCATCGAACTAAAAAGACTCGATAATATTTCACGTAAAATCGAAATAAAAAAATCTCCAATAGAAATTTATTTTGCAATGAAAAAGCAAAAATGAGCACAAGAGAATTTTTTACCTAAAAATTGCAGAAAAAATATCGAAAAATTTGTTTTTAAAATTATATCTACATATTTGTAGAGGAATATTGCATAGTGCTGCATTAAATAATAAAGGCTGAACAGCCTTTGGAGTAAGCAAATACCGCACAATATGCTTTTTATTTTTTGATTTATAATATTATGATATAAAAAGATTATTTGATTTTTTAAGCAAAGTCTAGAATCTATCTAACTGACATGAGTCTTTTATTTCTAAGATAAGAGTTAGAGAGGGCTTGTTTTGGATACAATGTTCGCTGTTATTTTACAGCATTAATATGGCAATTTAGATCAAATTACGTAGGCACAAATTCAAAAAGAGTGTTACAGAGTGTGTTGTGTTGCATTATCTTGCAATAGTACTAGTGCGCTAAATTGAAAAAACTCTAGGTTAGATCAGGACTTTTTGCGATTCGGGTAATTTTTTTGGCAGGTAAAGCCTCATTGAGTGTCTAAACTGGAATGATAGATTTATGCCGCACCTTCTCTCACCCTGTATGAAAAACAGTGAACCCGCTAGTAGCCCGCGTTTTATGTGCACGCGTTACTTTTTTTCTGCGTTTTGTATGTTTTTGGGTATAAGGTGACAGCATAAAAGACATACCATATTATTTTGCTTGTCCAAGATGTTCGCGTTTTAGTAGTAATGGTGTGTCATTTATTTTTTGTGGAGCAAAATTCGTTCAGCATGCAACAAAATTTTCGTAAGTTATTTTATTATGTTCACCCGGACACACGATCAATCGCAGTCGATTTAGCTATGTATCTTGCTGTGATAACTGTTCTGGTATGGAGTGTTTTTTCTGGCGCTGAAGCATCTGGGTACAACTGGCAATGGAGCAGGGTTCCTCGTTACCTGTTTACTGTTTCAGACGGGGCTTTTCATTTGGGTCCACTGCTGACCGGTTTGATGGTAACGCTTGAAATAGCATGTTATTCTATGGTGCTGGCGTTTACATTTGGGCTTATTGCTGTTCTTTTTAGGGTATCAAAGTCTGCTGTTGCGCGCTATGTTGCTGCTTTATATGTCGAACTTATTCGTAACACCCCACTCATGCTGCAAGTGCTCATAATGTATTTTGTCATTGCGCCTGTGTTGGAAATGGAGCGGTTTTTATCTGCTGTTCTTGCGCTGGCACTTTTCGAAGGGGCATATATTGCAGAAATTTTCAGGGCTGGCATTGAAGCAGTCCCCAAAGGGCAGTGGGAAGCTGCTGAAAGTGTAGGGCTGAGCCGTTTTCATATCTACAGGCTGGTGGTTTTGCCTCAAGCAATTCGGGCAACACTACCGCCGCTGACAGGGCAGGCTGTTTCTTTGGTGAAAGATTCTGCTCTGGTCTCTGTTATCGCGATTTATGATTTGACGATGCAGGCACAGGCTGTAATCTCAGAAACGTATCTCACTTTTGAGATATGGTTTATAGTGGCGTTAATTTATTTATTGATTACAGTGAGTTTGTCTTGTGTTGTTCATTTTTTAGAGAAAAAATATTCGTATGACCTCTAAAAGCCGTTTCACAGTAAAGAGGAGGAGTAACGTGGTAAAATCTTTTGTGAGAACAGTTCTAGCTTTGCTGCTTGTTGCAACATTCTGCCTGCCTGCAATGGCACAGAATGTAATGTCTGACTTGAGTAAAGAGAGCGTAATTTCCAAAGTAATAGAACGAAATAAGCTGCGTGTTGGTTTTTCTACGTTCGTTCCCTGGGCAATGAAAGATAAAGATGGCAATTTCATAGGCTATGAAATTGACGTTATGAAAGAGCTTGCAAAAGACCTTGGCGTTGAAATTGAATTTGTTCCAACAACATGGTCTGGTATCATCCCTGCTCTGTTGGCAAATAAATTTGATGTGATTATCGGCGGTATGTCCGTTACTACTCAGCGTAATCTTAAAGTTAATTTTTCCGCACCGTATGATTATACCGGAATCGGTATTCTTGCCTCCCTCAAAAAAGGTGGAAATATTAAGACATTGGAAGATGTGAATAATCCGGATGTAGTCGTTGTTGCACGTATTGGTTCTACACCGGCAGCTGCGGCAAAAAAATATTTCCCGAAAGCTACTGTTCGTTTATTCGAAAAAGAAACTCAGTGCGTGCAGGAGCTTATGACTGGTAGAGCTGCTGTTATGCTTGCAAGTGCTCCGCTTCCAGCATTCAAAGCGTATGAATTTCCTAAAAAATTATTTGTGCCGGTAAAAGGCACATTTACTAAAGAACCTATCGCGTTTGCTTTGCGTAAAGGTGACCCTGATACACTGAATGTGCTTAACAACTGGATTCAGATAAAGCATGACTCTGGTTGGCTTAAAGCGCGTAAAGACTATTGGTTCGAAGGAAAAGAATGGGAGTCTCAACTCAAATAATCTGAGGATGAGCACGGATAACGCACTATTTTTTATGATGATATCTAACACTGTGGCGGACTTGTTCCGCCACAATTTATTATGCAGCAAAAACGATACAAACCTGTACTTCTCGACTACATATTGCTGGCGTTGATTGGCGGCGGCATTCTCTACTTTTACTGGCAGTTGGAAAATGAGCTGCAATATGAATGGGACTGGTCAGCGATTCCGCAGTTTATCTTACGAAACAAAAATGGAGCGTGGGAGCCGAACTTTTTGCTTGAAGGGTTGCTTACGACAATCCGCTTGAGCATTTGGGCTACATTACTCGCCTGTCTGGTAGGTGTTGTCATGGGTCTAGCCCGTGTGAGCCAGAGTCGGTTTGCCCGTATGGTTTCGAGAACCTACGTGGAAATTGTGCGCAATATGCCTCCGATTGTGCTTATTTTTATCTCCTATTTTTTCCTTTCTGCGCAACTTACACATTTCTTTGCTCTGGATACAGTCGCGCAGGAAATGCCTGCATGGCTTGCATCTGTCGTGTCGGTATTTTTCAGCAAGCCTTCACAGTTTACGCAGTTTATTACTGGTGTAATTACCTTGGGGCTTTACGAAGGAGCATACATTACTGAAATTGTGCGCGGGGGAATAAACAGCGTACAGCGCGGTCAGTGGGAGGCTTCGGCATCACTTGGTTTTAACCGATTTGACCAGCTACGTATGGTTGTACTTCCGCAGGCACTTAAAGTGATTATCCCACCTCTGGCTGGGCAGTTTATTTCGACGATTAAAGATTCGGCGATCCTTTCTGTTATTTCTATTCAGGAACTGACATTTCAAGGGCTGGAGCTTATGGCATCCACGTATCTGGTATTTGAGGTCTGGACAACAATTACGCTTATGTATCTTGTGTTAACGCTCGGATGTTCCATGCTGTCCCGCTGGTTAGAGCGTGCTTTGTCGTGGAAAAATTAGCGGCTGGCTTTGTAAACTGAAGGAGTTTTTGGCAACATTCCTGTTTGTTTCAGGATATTGTATTCACAATGTGTTGTAGAGATTTGTTACAGCATGTAAGCTGAGAAATACTGTGTAAATAGTAATAGCTTACAGGATGCGTTATGGATACACCCGCCACAAAGAATCGTCTGTCATTAGTAATTCGTTTTGTTACCCGCGGAATGTGGGAAACAGATTTGAAAAAATTGCCGCAAGTTCAACGGCGCGCTGTTATTTTTTGTAGGCGCTTTTCCGTTGTTTTCAGCGGCTTTTTTAATGACAACTGCATGCTTAGGGCTACAGCTCTTGCCTATACAACGATACTTTCCATTGTCCCCTTTCTTGCTGTGCTTTTTTCTATCTCCAAAGGGTTGGGAGTACAGGATAGTGAGACATTTCGTCTTCTTTTGCTGAATGCGTCTGCGGGGAATGAAAAAGCTGTCGATGCACTTTTGCAGTATGTGAATAATACGAATGTGACAACACTCGGTGTAATTGGTGTCGCAACATTGCTGTTTACTGTAATTTCTTTGATGGGGAATATTGAAGCTGCTTTTAATACTATCTGGAATATCAAGCACGGAAGGACGTTATGGCGAAAATTTACTGATTTTTTCTCCATAGTCCTTGTTGCACCAGTCTTGCTAGGTGTTGCAGTGAGTTTGAGTGTGACTTTCCAGCATGATTCGATGGTGCAAGGAATATTAAGTATCAATGCTGTTAATTACCTTTATATACAAGTTCTTAGAGGTGTTCCAAGTGTTGTTATCTGGTTTGTGTTTTTCTTTGTGTACATATTTATTCCGAATACAAAAGTTAAGGCTTTCAGTGCGTTTTCCGGTGCGCTTGTTGGAGTGATTTTATGGAAAAGTGTAGAAAGTGTGTATGTTTCGTATTTGCTGGGAGTGAATAATTATAATTTGATTTACGGCAGCTTTGCACAATTTCCACTGTTTCTTATATGGATTTATATTAGCTGGTTGATTGTCTTGTTCGGTGTGGAGGTTTGCTATGCTATCCAATACGGTTCAACGGAAGAAGATAAGATGCTGGCAGGTAAAACTAGTTGTTACGAAAAGGCAGTGCTCGCAGTTGCTGTAATGGCGACGCTTGTTGATGCCTACCGTCAAAAGACAGGTGGGGTTCGAGTTGATTTCCTGAGCGATAAGCTGAATGTATCTCAGCTTCTTATAGGCGATGTTCTTGCTATTTTGGAAAAGAATGGTTTTGTTGCAAAGCTTGAAGCCGAAGAGGTGGCATACATTCTTGCACGTCCCGCTGAAGTGACAATGGTTTCAGATATTATAATGACAATTACACGCCATCATCCACAACGAGTTATGCAGTATAAACTGCATGGGCATACAAACTGCGTGGACATTGTCCAAACTCTCTATGAACAGATAGCTGATGGCGCAGATTGTGCGTTGTCAGAATTAACATTGCCTCAGTGCGCAGCTGGGTAGCATTGGCAAGATATCTCTATCTGATTCTAAGTAGATACTATGCCGTTGGGAACCAAGCAGAAAGCTTGATAGGTAGCTTTTGAAACGAGCTGATTTTGCAAATAGAGTTGTAATAGCAAAGCCCGAAACAATTGTTTCGGGCTTTGCTATAGTTTTTTAGAAAAAGCAGATTAAGCCGTGGCTGGTATTTCTACTCGAAATGTCTCGCTACTAGGGGGCAGGGAAAATATTGCAGATTGCATTTTCCTGCACCTCGGAGACAAAAAATATGCTTCGGGTGTTTAGCAGGCTTCGCTCTTTTTAGTCTGATCTGCAACAAGCTGCCCACATGCTGCTTTAATGTCCGCCCCTTTTGATTGGCGGATAATCGCAGTAACACCTTTGTCCCAGAGTACTTTTTGGAATTTGAGGACAGCCTCTTCTGAAGGTGCTTTGTACGGATCACCTTCCGATGGGTTGTACACAATGAGGTTGAGCTTAGATTTTGTTTGGGAAATAAGCTTAACCAGTTCTCGTGCGTCTTCTACAGAATCGTTCACGCCGCCGAGCAAAAGATATTCGTATGTGATTCTTTCGCGGGTTTTGAGCGGGTAGTTTTTAAGGGCGTGCATGAAGTCATCAAGTTTCCATCTGGCGGCTTTCGGCATTATCTGAGCACGAAGAGCCTGATTTGGTGCATGTAATGATACAGCAAGAAATGCAAGACCAGATTCGCCAAGTTCAGACAATCCTTTTTGAATGCCGCACGTCGATACAGTTACACGACGAGGGGAGAACGCAAGTCCTAAGGTACTGTGCATGGTGGTAAGGGATTTGAGAAGAGTCTCAAGGTTGAGCAACGGCTCTCCCATACCCATAAATACGATGTTTCGCAGAATAGGGCGTTCTGCAACGTCATTGAGATAATGACGAGCCACAAGAACCTGACCGAGAATCTCGCTCTGAGTCATGTTGCGTTTGAAGCCCATTGTTCCGGTTGAACAGAATGTACATGCCATTGCACAACCGACCTGACAGGAAAGACACTGGGAGTACCTGCCCTTGGAACCAGGGATGAGTACGGTTTCTACGAGAGCGCCATCATGCAGCTTCAGGAGAAATTTAATAGTGCCGTCTTTGCTTGTTTGTGAGGTTACAACTTCCGGCCAGCGGATAAATGCTTCTTCATGCAAACGCGCACGGACAGCTTTGGAGATATTGGTCATCTCATCAAAAGATTGAACGTACTTGTTCCACAACCATTGCCAAACTTGCTTGGTGCGGAATTTTTTTTCTCCGAGATTTACGAGAAACTCTTCAAGCTCTTCATATGAAAGATCAAGAATGTTAACCATGACAGCCCCTTTTTTCCGACTACATCGCCGGTGAATATCTGGATGTACGCAATGCGCCATCGCCACGGACTCTATATACACTAACGGTTCACCTGTGAAGAGGTAGCGGTAACCTTTGGATGAATATTGAAGCAGGCGATCATTTTTTATGCGATTTTGCTCATGTTTGCGGTGAAATAACCTCTTATTTTTTAAAGGAAATAATGTTATGCAAAATTATCATTATTGCATTGGTTAAATTGTATTATCGCGATGGAGGGGGGCTGTGAAATTTTTTGGGAACTGCACGGTTGCTTTGGTACTTTTACTGTGCACTGTTTCTACGCAGGCTTTCGCAGGAGATGCTCAGTCTAACAGGGCTGCCGCAATGCGTAGCGTTGATATGAAACTGTATGATTTTTACATGGACCATAGTTTGGGGTTGGAACTATGTCTGGAAACTTGTCCGAGTAAAGCAAAGCTTATTGATGATGCATCAGGGACGCTTGTTGCGTTGCTGGACGGTGCGGTATCTTCGATACGTGGAGAACACCACGGAGCTATGAATTTTTCGGAACACACTTCCGAATTACTTACCAAAAACAAAAAAGTGTATTCGAAAGCTGCTGGCTGTACTCCGTGCCTTGCGCTGGCAAAGCGGGTGAAACAGTATGCTGATAGTGGTTTTCCCGCTAAGATATCTCGCGTAGCCCTGTTGCATACCGAAAAGTATAAAAATAATCCTGAATTGGAATTTGCAGATAACCTTGTGTACAAAACTCACTACGGGTGGATTGCCAGTGGCAAAAGAAGATCATGCAATGTCCAAATGCCAAGAACATGGGCAAAAGCGTCGCCGGAGCGCTCTCGCCGGTCTTTTGAATATCGTAGCGCTCTAGGAAATGGTGTGCCGTTTTTTGCTATTGAATCTTCTCCAGCCCGTAAGGTTCATTCAAAAGAGAAGATTCTTCAGGAACTGCATCATCGTGTTGAAGCAGAGGTGCTTTCAAAGCAGTTCGGTTTAGTACAAATTTTAGCTCAAGGCATGCAACGACTTGGTTCGACGCAAGGCATATGGGTAATGTTTGCTGCGGATGGAAAAGGAAACAATGACGCAGGCTATTACTATAATTGGTATATGCTGGTAGATGGGACTGTCTTAATGTTCCGCTCCGGCGTGAATGGTTCCGGCAAGTCTCCAACAATGGAGCAGGAAGAGTTATTTAGAAAATATTATCACACGTTGCGTGAAATAGCAGTGTCTTCTGTAATACGATAACTACACGCATGTACTGTGTTTGAACAACAATGAAACAGCCCGTTATTGCACAAACAATAACGGGCTGTTTTTTTAATGTAGTATGCAGGTGTTTTTTATAAAACACGCATGAAGATTTCAGTAACATCTTCTCTGGTGAGTGGTGCAATGCGACCAAGGTCGCGGTATGAAAATGCACTCTCTACAAGGTATGGGACATCTTTTTCTGTGACTCCCCATACAGACAGACGAGTTGGCGCACCCCATGCAGTGAATGCTGCACGAGTTGCATCAATGCCACCTTGCATGCCATCTTGTCCCCATACTGTTTCAGCAAAACGGTTGAAAATATCTGGTGCTTTTGCACACACTTGCTGCATCCATGATGGGAAGAGGATTGCAAGCCCTTCGCCGTGTGGAATGTGAGGGAAGCGTCCGCTAAGGGCATGCTCAAGGGCATGGGAAGTCCAGTCGCCACCGGAAAGACCGCAGCCTGTGAGACCGTTGAGGCTCAGGCAGGAAGCCCATGCGAGGTTAGCGCGTGCTGCATAATTTGAAGGGTCATGCTGCAATGAATGCATGGAGTTGATGAGGGATATAAGCAACCCTTCACAAATGTTAAGTGTGGTTTCTTCATTGAAGTAACCAGTGCGCTTGTCTGCAATGCGTCCACGGAAGTAGTTTTCCATGATGTGTGTCATTGCATCAATGCCACTACCAGCAGTAAGACTCCAAGGAGTCTGCACCTGATATAGCGGGTCAATTGCACTTACTTTTGGAATCATGCAGTGCCCGCCAAGACTCCATTTTTTCTGCAATTGTTCGTTGGTGATTACAGCTTTACCGTTCATTTCAGAACCAGTGCCGGACAACGTTACGACGGTGTAGACAGGTAATGAGCGTTCAACGCTCTTACGGGATTCAACTTTTTCCCAGTAGTCATCAAGGTAAAAACCGGCAGCAATAGCTTTTGCAGCATCAATAACACTGCCGCCGCCAACGCCAAGAACTGCGCCGACACTTGCTTTACGGGCAATGTTGATACCTGCTTCAACCTGCTCCAGCGACGGGTTCGGTTTAATTCCCCAGAATTCAGTCCAGTCTATGCCAGCTTCCTGAAGCGAACGAACTGTTGCGTCGTACGCACCATTATTGCGTGCAGAGCCGCCTCCCATAACAAGAAGTACAGAAGACGCTTCTTTTACAATATGCCAACCAATGAGATCGACAGCGTCTTGACCGAAAATTACCTGAGTAGGAGCACTATATGTAAAAGCATCCATGTAAATCACCTGATAGAAAAATGTTACTGCTTAAGTTATGCAGTGTTGCACTATAGCGTCTAACTTCACTAACGACAAGCCTTGTCGTTAGTGAGTGTTTATAAAAAAACGCAAAAAGTGTTTCTGTAGTGGATAACTATGAAGGCATTGTACTGTCCATAAAGTGGAATAACACCATCGCAGGATATATTATAATGAATGTGTAGATTCAATTTTGCCGTTGCGGATAAGTACCGTATGGTCTGATATAGAATTGAGCCATTCACGATCATGCGAAACAATTATAAGGCTGGTATTGTGCTCTGTTTTTGTACGCAGTGCTGCATTTCGGATGCGTTCAGTAGATTCTTCATCAAGGGATGATGTCGGCTCGTCCATTAAGAGAACACGAGGTTTTACCGCTAGACGGGCAGCAAGCGATACTCGTTGCGCTTCGCCCCCTGATAGTTCGAACCAGTTTCGTGAAAGAAACGTTTGAGGTGACAAGCCTACTTCCTCAAGAGCAGATGCTGCAATACCGGAAATATTTGTACGACCTCGCACGCGTAATCCGTATTCAATATTTTCCTGAACTGTCCGCTTCAGCAAATATGGCTGCTGTGTAAGGAGAGTGACTTCACGCCGCAATGCTGTGTCTGCAATGGTTGCTTTTTTACCGTTGAACAGAATAGTTCCAGATTTTGGGGATTCCAGAAAAGCAAGCATGCGCATAAGTGTTGACTTGCCGCTGCCATTAGGACCAAAGATTCCGGTAATTGTTCCTGCCTCAAGCATAAGCTTGTCAATGCTGAGGACAGTCCTCTCACCATAGGTTTGTACGATATTTGAAAGTTGGTACAAAGCCATCTTATTGCCCCGCACGTCTTTTAAGTTTTGCAACGCTGAAGTTAACACCGAAAGCGATGATGAGCAGAACAACCCCAAGAGCTATGCCCATAGCAAATTCGCCTTTGCCTGTTTCCAACGCAATAGCAGTTGTAATGGTTCGGGTGTGCCACTTGATGTTTCCACCAACCATCATGGAAATACCAATTTCAGATACTATGCGTCCGTAAGCTGCCACACCTGCGAGCATGAGGTGATAGCGAATTTCCCATAAGGTAGCGCGCAGGAGTTGGAATTTATCAGCACCAAGTGTGAGTAACGTGTCTTTCATGCCGGAATCTGCGGTTTCCACAGCATTGGCGACCATGGCAACGACAATAGGCATACCAAGCATAACTTGACCTATGGCAATGCCGGGCAGTGTAAAAAGAAGTCCGTAGTCACCCAAGGGACCTTGACGGGATACAAGCGAATAGACAACCAGACCGATAACAACTGTTGGAAATGACAACAGTGTATCGGTAATCATTCTTATAGTGTCGCGACCTTTGAAGCGACAGTATCCCAGTACAAAACCGAGCGGTGCTCCCAGCAAAATTGTGAAAAAAATTGAAAGCGATGAGACGCATAGAGTAATGTAGACGGCTGACCATGTTTCCGGATTACCGTCAAAAAGAAGCTGGAAGGCCTTGATAAGTCCTTCATAAATAAAACCCATGTAATCTCCTTGCCAAAAAAAAGGGGTGGCAAAAGAGCCACCCCAGCAAAATCAAATGCGTAACAGCAAATTATTTACCTGCGTTAGGTGTAAAGAGCTGTTTGCCGAGCAGACGGAAGTTGCCGATTGCTTTCTGAGCTTTAGGGGAAGCCATCCAATCGATGAAGCTGTTAGCAAGTTTAACCTGTGCTTTTGGACAAACACCCGGGTTAATAGCAATGGCACTGTACTGGTTGAAGAGTACTTTATCGCCTTCTACAACGATTTTCAACGGTGTCTTGCCTTTGTTAACGTCCATGTATTTGATCCATGTGCCACGGTCAGTCATGGTGTATGCGCCTTTCTGAGCTGCTGCGTTCAGAGTTTTGAGCATACCCTGACCAAGCTGCATGTACCAGTCTGCTTTATCAGGAACTGCCATGCCAGCAGCTTTCCAGAGAGAAATTTCTTTTTTGTTTGTGCCGGAGTTGTCACCGCGGGAAGCAAAAGGAGCTTTTGCAGCAGCAATTGCTTTAAGTGCTTTTTCAACAGGCATGCCGATAACATGTGCAGGATCGGAAGCAGGGCCAACAATTACGAAATCGTTGTACATAAGCTGGGTACGGTTAATCCCGTGGTTGTTCTTAACGAATTTTTTTTCTGCGCCAGGAGCATGTACAAGCAGAACATCAACGTCGCAGTTACGACCCATAGCGAGCGCTTTACCAGTACCGATAGCAGTCCAGCGAATTTCAATGCCGGTATCTTTTGTGAACTCTGGCATCAGTTCGTCAAGTAAGCCGGTGTTATCAGTACTTGTGGTGGTTGCCATCATGAGTACTTTATCTTTTGCCTGAGCCATTGCAGGCACGAGCAGTGCTACCGCGAGAAGTAAAGCAGCAAATTTTTTCATTAAAAACTCCATCGTTATTTTAAGTAATTCTAAGTCCGTATTAGGGACAAAAAAAGATGTAATCGTATTTTTCAGCGAAAGAAAGCGAAAAAAACCTGCTTCTAATGTGACACTTGTTAGTAGAGAATTGTTACCGCCTGAATTTGTTGATAAAAAAGATAACGGAAAATAATAACGGAAAATAACGTAACCTAACAATAAAAAAGGACAATGAGTTACTCATTGTCCTTTCTATCTACTGGAATTTGGTGGAAACGCTATTCGAAAAGATACGCGTACTGTAATGCGATCTGGTCAGTTTTATCTGCCACGGATGTGGCAAGCATGGTGACATTGTCTGCTGTTACAATACCAGTGTCTTGGGCAAGAAAGTATTTAAGGTTGTTTGAGTTTTCTGAAAAAACCCACACAATGCTGTATACAGAGCCGATTTTTGGGCGATCTGCGAATTCAGACATGGTGTTAATCATAACTGTAATTTTGGGTACATCGTCACCAGTCATTTTGAACAAGCTTGATGTGTTGCAAACGCTTTTCAATTCAAACGCAAGCATAGAGCCAAGGTTGTCAGCGCCTTTTTGCTCAATAAAAATCGGAGTGGTGCGCGATGCAATCACTGCCGGAGTATCTGCTTTTGGTTCTGCTGCCTGTGTGGACTTGACAGGTTGTTGAGCCTGTTCTGCAAACGCAGGTAATGCAGCAAAAGTAATACAAATGAGGACGAGGCAGAGTAATCGTTTCATCATTATCTCCTTGGTATAGCCGGTGTATATCATGTTACTTTTTGTATGTCAGTTTCTAGTGGCTTACTTAGTGTCCGGTGTTCGAATAAGTTGCACTAATATAAGAGAAATACAAGCTAAACCTGCCGCTGCCAAGAACGGAATTTTGTAGTCAACCATCCAGAGCATGCCACCAAGAGCCGGAACAACAACAGCTGCAATATGGTTGATGGTAAAACTTACTGCCATTGAAGGCGCAATGTCTGCCGGATCAGCAATTTTTTGAAAGTATGATTTAATGGCTAACGAGAAGTTAAAGAATATGTGATCCAACACATACAGGAAGGCAACGAGCAACTTGGATTCAACATACGCGTATGAGATGAACACAAGAACCATCGCAGCATATTCCAGCGATAGAACCTTGCGCTCTCCGTATTTATTTACGGCTCTACCAATAGCAGGGGAAAGCCACCAGTTAATGATGTTGTTTACAATAAAGAGTACCGTGACTTCCTGAATGCTGAACTGGAATTTATCCACCATAAGAAACACTGCAAATGCTACAAAAATCTGGCGGCGCGCACCTGCGAAAAAGTTGAGCAGGTAGAACAGCCAGTAACGCCAGCGTAGAATCATTTTTTTGTGTTGTGGAGGGATATTTTTTGATGTTGGATTTTGCGTTAAGCACCAGAGTGCTGTGAGCATAACCAGAATACCAAACAGCCAGAAAAGTTGCTGGAAGTTGAGCGCCATGCTGAGCAGAAAGATTGAGCCGCCGACAATGAGGTTTGTTACTGAACCCATTGCCCGTAATCTGCCCATAATGACAGGAGCTTCTTTGAGATCAAAATATTGCAGTGTCAGGGACTGGTTTACTGTCTCGTAATAATGAAACCCGAAACTCATAATGAGCGTGGTGAGAATCATGCCGGGGTATGTCGGCATGGAGCCGGTCAGTCCTACACCAAGTCCTAAAATAAGTATGGAAGTAGCTGCAAGGCGGTGTTCAGCAATAAAAAGCAATAGGTAGATAACAAGCAGGGCAAGAAAACCAGGAATCTCACGAACGGATTGGATGATTCCTATTTGCTGACCTGTAAGTCCAACAATATCAACCGCAAAGTTGTTGTAAAGTGTGCGCCATGCTTGAAAGCCTGTTGCAACGGCAATGGTCATAATAAGCAGGAAGATATACATTCGTCGGCGATCTGCGTCGGACATTGAAATTCTCCAGAGAAACGTAGAAAAGGTATAAAAATAACATCACACTCGTGTGTGAAGAAACAAAGCAGTGTGTTGTTTGGTTAAGCAAGCAGTGCTGTGTATGTATTCTGGATACAAGAGACAGGGTGGGAAATTGTCCTGTAGGCAGATTAAAATACGTAGGCTTCGAACCAGTATATTTTAGTGTCCGGATGTTTCCACATATGCGGTTGAAGACCGGCTTTAATGCACGTTTGCTCTAAAAATGTCTGGCGATCCCAGCACCAGTCTTTTGCTACTTGCGGAAGCAGTAACCCAGAACGTGCACCACACTGCATAATAAGTCCGTGTTTTCCAATTTCAATTAATGCTGTGTCAGGGCATAGGGTGAGTGGCCCCATAATAGAAATCTCTATGGAAAGCTCAGAGAATTCAGTTTGGGAGACTTGTGGAAAGCGAGGGTCTTCAAATGCTGCTGCCCGTGCCATACGGGCTATTGTAAGATATAGAGCACCTTGTCCTACAACATTACCAATGCAACCGCGCAACTCGCCATTTTTCGTAAGCGTTACAAAAGCACCAAGTTCTTGGGCAAGCAGTGGGTTTTCCGGTTTGGGAACAGCGTTTTCATCAAGAGTATGCTGCCCCTCAAAGTACGAGGTAATGCTTGTTTTAACAAGCTGTTTTAAATAGTCTTTATCCGTTTGTGCCAGACAGAGGTTTGTGACATCGTTTTTGGGGCTAGTCATGTCTTATTCCTTATAATACGCACAAAATTTCGCTGGGTGTTTCTTGTGCCATGTGGCTGTACAGGCTGGATTGAATTTGTTGTTGCATCATATTGCGGAACCAGATGTGAGAGGCATCATGATGCTGGCGTTCGTGCCATGCAATTGTGTAATCGAAGGATTCAACATAAAACGGCAGCGCACACCACGAAAGGTCAAATTCTGGTGCAAGGTTGCTTGCAATATGGCTCGGCATGGTTGCGATCATGTCTGAGCGGCTTACAACTTTACAAACAGTTGTATAGAGCGGGGCAGAGAATCGAGTAGTTCGACGCTTACCGATTTTAGCAAGCTCTGCATCGATAATATGAACCTTATCGCCCCCTCCGGTAATCGCTGCGTGATTCAATGCGCAGTATTCATCAAGAGAAATACCGCCGCCTCGCAGCATAAACGGATGATCTTTGCGCATGCAGCATGCAAATTGGTCGCGTCCGATAACAAGGTGGTGTAACCCTTGATGTTGTGAATCAAGCATGGATGTGATTAAATCATAGGAACCGTTCGATAGCTTACCGATTGTAGAGCGGTCAGAAATTTCAAGCCTGATGGAAATATTAGGAGCAACTTTACGATAACTTTCCAGAACCTTAGGGAAGATATATTCTGCAACATAATCAGTTGTTGCAAAGGTGAAGGTTCGCGTACACTCTGAAGGTTCAAAACTGCTTCGATCAAGTAGTTCGGTCACTTCTCCGAGGATTCGTTCCAGATTTCGGCTTAGTTCTACAGCGCGTTCGGTGAGCGCAAAATTATTACCGCTGCGTACAAGAAGCGGGTCGTCAAAGAGTTCCCGCAGGTGACGTAAATTCTTGCTCATGCCGCTCTGAGTAATATTCAAGCGGTTTGCCGCACGGGTCACATTGCCCTCATCAAGCAACGCTTTAAGAGCAACAAGCAGGTTAAGGTTTACTGAAGCCAGATTAACTCGCCCTAAATTCATTACCTAAAATCCATCTTCTAATTGTGGTGAAACAAGAAAGTGTCCGTTTGTGAGTGCCTTGGGCAACCCAGTATCCTGAACAGAAACTTTGCGTCCGTTTTGTTGTACACGTCCTGTTGCAATCCATTGCAGAACCTGCGGATAAATGCGGTGCTCAAATTCAAGAACCCGTTTTTGTACGACATCTACTGATTCGTTGGGAGCAAATGGCACTACAGCTTGGGCTATGATAGCACCGTTGTCCATAATCTCATCAACAAAATGTACAGTACAGCCTGCGAGTTTCACCCCATATTCAACGGCATCCGCTATGCCATGAGTTCCTTTGAAGGAAGGGAGCAGCGCAGGATGGATGTTCACAATTTTTCCTGCGAAGGTTTGGATGAATAAAGGAGTAAGCAGTCGCATAAAGCCAGCCAGTACAATTAATTCGCAGCCAGCACATTGCAATTGCTCAATCATGGCAGCATCAAAGGCTTCGCGGTCTTTATACTCTGTATGTAGAATTGTCGCAGTCGGGATTCCGGCTTTTTGGGCACGTTCCAGCGCAAATGCATCACTGCGGTTGCAGATGACGAGCGCTATCTCTGCATGGAGTACACCACGGGTAACGGCATCTATTATCGATTGAAGATTAGAGCCGGAGCCGGATGCAAGAACCGCTATTTTTAATGCCATTTTTTCTCCCCAAAAATATCTATGCGTACAGCAGGGCTGTACCTGTATACTCGCTATAAAAATAGCTGGATGGTGTAGAGTTAGTCAGTCGTTGCCCAGAATGGGTCTTCTTCAAGTGTACTTGTGTCACCAATTTCGCTGCCGGTAGTTTCTGCTCGCAGCAATCTGCGCATTATTTTACCGCTTCGGTTACGCGGCAGTGCGTCTCGAATATCTACAGCACCAACGACAGCAATGGAACCCAATTCAGCACGAACATGTTCAATGAGTTGCTGTTCAGTCTCGCTTTCTTCATCCATAAAATACAGAGTGTCAGTCTGCTCTTTAAGAACAACGAACGCCTTTGCAACTTCGCCACGGATAGCATTCGGTATACCGATAACAGCGCACTCGGCTACAAGAGGATGCGTTGCAAGAGCTGCTTCGAATTCGGCAGTGCCAATGCGGTGTCCTGCAATCATGATGACATCATCTGCACGCCCTTGAACCCAGATGTAACCATCCTCGTCTCTGCGCGCAATATCACCGGAGCAATATTGTCCCGCAAAGCGTGACCAATACATTTCCTTATAGGTTTCGTCATCGTTGAACAGTGTAGTAATCATAGCAGGCCAAGGATTCTTGATGACAAGGTAGCCCCCTTTGCCTGTAGGAACAGAAGTGCCGGTATCATCAACTATATCCACATCAACAGCTGGTAGCGGGCGTGCAACAGACCCCGGTTTGAGCACGGAAATCGGGTACGGAGATATCATAATCATTCCGGTTTCGGTTTGCCACCATGTATCGAGGAGCGGGCATCGTCCTTTCCCGACATTTTTATGGAACCAGACCCACGCATCTGGCGAAATTGGTTCACCGACAGTGCCAAGGAGCCGTAATGTACTCAGGTCATGCTGCTGGGTGTATTTTTCCCCGAATCGCATTAGCATTCGGATAAGTGTAGGTACTGTATAAAGAACAGAAATTCCCCAACGTTCGACAACTGACCATACTCTCCCTGCTTCAGGGTAGAGTGGGTGCCCTTCGTAGATGAAGGTTGTGGTTCCTGCCATTAAAGGCCCGTACACAACATATGAATGTCCGGTTATCCATCCGACATCGGCGGTACACCAGAAAATGTCAGTAGCGTGGTTATCAAAAACTTGTGTGAATGTATGGTGCACGCCCACCATGTACCCACCGTGAGAGTGGACAACGCCTTTGGGTTTATCAGTTGTACCTGATGTATAGAGCATAAAAAGCGGGTCGGTGGCTTCCATGCTTTCCGTGATGGCTTCATACGATTTTTCACGCATAACATCATGCCACCATAAATCTTTTTCGGGATTCATGGAGACTGTGACATGCGTTCGGTGAACAACAATTGTATGTTCTACGGAATGTTCTGCTTGCTCCAGTGCTTCGTCAACCAGCGGCTTGAGAGCAAGAACGCGTCCGTTGCGGTAGAAGGCATCGACGGTGATAATTATTTTAGGCTTTGCGTCTTCAATGCGCTCTGCAAGGGCATGAGCAGAAAATCCCGCAAAGACAACGCTGTGGATTGCGCCGATTTTGGCAGCGGCGAGCATGGAAATGACAGTTTCCGGTAAAGAGGGCAGATAGATGACAACGCGGTCACCTTTGGCTACGCCAAGCTCGCGTAACGCGTTGGCACACTTGTTTACCTCTCTGTACAGCTCAAAATAGGTCAGTCTTCTCGTGTTTCCCGGTTCTCCTTCCCAGATCAGTGCAAGCTTGTTTCGGTTAGGAGAAGTAATGTGTCTGTCGAGGGCGTTATGCACAATGTTACAACGAGCTCCCTCGAACCATTTATAAAACGGGGCGGAAGATTCATCGAGCACAGTGTTCCAGCGACGATACCATTGCAGGCGTTCTGCGGCTTCTTCCCAGTATGCAAGTCTGTTTGTATCTGCTTTTTCATGAGCAAGCTTCAAGTCGGCAGGGTTTACAGCAGAATCCGCAATTACGCGCGGCAATGGACGAAAAACACGTTGTTCCGTTAAAAGGGATTCAACTGTTCCATTTGATGTAGGGCGTGTTTTGTCTGTCATGCTATAACCCCAAAACCTGTTTGAGTTCGCCTAGCCTTCTGCGGCTGATAGGAATTTCAATGCGGGTACGTCCGGCTGTTCGCAGCATGAAGTTAGAACCCGGTAGTGATGCGATTTCTGTGACCATATCCAGATTTACAAGAAACTTGCGATGAGCGCGGAAAAAGTTGTGCGGACGCAATCTGGCTTCCAGAATTTTAAGCCTGTATGACGTAAGGTGTTTCCCTGAAGCTGTGTGAACATACGTATAATCTTCGCTGGCTTCAATAAAGATAATCTCATTGTAGGGCAATAACATTGTTCGCCCGCCGGAAGTAATGGCAAGTTTTTCGATTTCTGCCGGACGGAATTTTTCTGTAAGTTCCCACGCTTGACGCAAGGCATGTAGAAACTGATCTTGCTCTTCTTCTTCTAATGGGAGGCGGAGTGTTTGTTCAGGTTCTTCCTGTTCAGCATCGACGGAAGTTTGATCTGTCTGTTCCTGCCATTGGGTTGAAGGTTCCTGAGCAAGGTTGAAGTGCATTTTAAAGTGTTCAAGACGTGCTACCGAACGCGCGAATCGCTCCGGAGTGCAAGGAAATATCAGGTAGTCTGTAGCGTCCAGTTCGAATGCTGTGAACGCGTCATCCTCGTTATCTGCCAGAAAAATTAGTGCAGGCTGTTTGGTGCGTCCCCGCAGCCGCCTTGTGAGTTCGAAACCGTCGCGTGGCTCTTTTATAGAAACAGCAACAACAAGCACTGCGTACTCAATGGCACTGAGCAGCTCCAGTGCTTCGTCAACATGCACGGCTTCGCCCACTATACGCACAAAATCTACAGGCTCAAAAAATTCTCTGAGCTGAGCGCGGATTTCTGGAACAGGATGCACAAGAAGTGTTGGTAACATAGTGGCAACCGTGAGTAAAAAGCTGGAGTGAAATTATATAACTGACTTATTCAATACTACATTTTCAACAGCTTCATGTGAAGGGAAACCCGTATTCTTCTGGTTGAACAACTAATCAGCGCAAATTTAGACTGAGTAATCGGTACAGAGATGAGTAACTAGGCGTGGTATGTCTTGCAATCGACGCATCGCCTGAAGCCTTATGTGAGAAGGTAAGAGTATCTTGTATACAAGAGTTTTTCTGGGGTAAGCGTCCAATGAGTATTTTATAAAAAAAAAGACCGTACAAAGTACGGTCTTTTTGTGTTTGCATGCGATATGTTGCTATTTTGCAAACCCTACTGCGCGTCGTTCGCGAATAACAGTTACGCGAATCTGACCCGGGTAGGTAAGATTGTTTTCAATCTTGTCAGCAATCTCTTTACAGAGCAGGTAGGTGGAATCGTCATCAACGTTTTCTGAGTTGACCATAACACGGATTTCACGACCAGCCTGAATTGCGTATGCTTTTGCTACGCCATCAAATGCTGTTGCAATGCCTTCAAGTTCTTCAAGGCGTTTAACATAGTTTTCAAGCAGCTCTTTGCGAGCACCCGGACGAGCACCGGACAGGGAGTCCGCAGCCTGAACGAGAACTGCAAGCGCTGTGGTTGGCGGAGTGTCTTCATGGTGCGCTGCAATTGCATGCACAATGTCTTTTGCTTCGCCATATTTTTTCGCAAGGTCAGCACCAATAAGTGCGTGTGGGCCTTCGACTTCATGGTCAACAGCTTTACCGAGGTCATGCAGCAAACCTGCACGTTTAGCTTTTTTGATATCAAGCCCAAGCTCGGCAGCCATCATTCCACAGAGGGAAGATACTTCCAAAGAATGCTGCAACACATTCTGTGAGAAACTGGTACGGTATTTAAGCTGACCAAGGAATTTGATAAGCTCTGGGTGAATACCGTGAACGCCAGCATCAAAAGTAGCCTGCTCGCCAACTTCACGAAGCTGAACTTCGAGTTCCTGCTCAACCTTGCGTACAACGTCTTCGATGCGTGCAGGATGGATACGACCATCGCTGATAAGGCGCTCGAGTGCCATTTTAGCAATCTGACGACGCAACGGGCTGTATGCAGAAAGAATTACTGTTTCTGGAGTATCGTCAATAATAAGGTCAACGCCAGTGGCTGCTTCGATAGCGCGGATGTTGCGCCCTTCACGACCAATAATGCGACCTTTCATGTCTTCGCTTGGCAGGGTAACAGCGGTAACAGTCTGTTCGCCTACATAGTCACCTGCATAGCGCTGGATAGCTGTAGCAATAATGTGCTGAGATTTGCGGTTGGCAGTCTCTTTCGCTTCCATTTCGATCTGGCGGATCATTTTAGCGGCTTCATGCTTAGTGCGTGCTTCCACTTCATTGAAGAGGCGTTCTTTTGCTTCTTCAATTGTGAGACCAGATACTTCTTGTAATTTAAGCTCCTGCTCATCCAATTTGGAATCGAGCAGAGTCATTTTATCTTCGAGTGTTCGTTCTTTGCGAGTCAGGTCTTTGTCCAGAGAAAGCAGTTCCTGTTCTTTCTGGTTTGCCTGTTCGCGCTTACGTTCTACGCGTTCACTGAGTTCTTGAATTTTACGATCACGAGCTTTGGTTTCATTCTCACGGTCTTTAAATTCTCGTTCAATTTCACGCTTTTGTTTGTAAATCTCGTCCTGACCCTGAAGAATGATTTCTTTCTTTTGAGCCTGTGCTTCCTTTCGAGCCTCTTCAATAATGCGCGTAGAGAGTTCTCTTGCGTCATCCATTCTCTTAGAGGAAACAACTTTATGCAGTGCGTATCCAGAGCCAGCTCCAAGAATAGCACCAACAAGGACGAGCCCGAATGAGATCAGACTCATACCTTTTCTCCCGTTATTACACACAGGTATAGAATACCTGAAATGTACAAGTTTAGAGCACAGTTGTGCCTTTATATATAATAGTGAGAGCGGTCTAAAGCCCCGACTGACTGCATTATGACATGCAGTGGCATACAGAAAGCAGACGAAAAAATCAGCGCAAGGCGACTTATTCTTGCGAAGAAGAGTCTTTTTCTGTGCAGCCTGCCACTCTCGATGTTAATCGTTCTAATCGTTCTTCGAGCGCTTGCAGCTTATCTGATGTTTGCAGATAGTCATCTGCGAGACCCAACACAAGGAAAATGAGCATTTTTTCCTTACTGATAGGCATACCTGGAGTGTAGAGCGTATTATAGCGCTCCTCAACGAGGATTTTTGCCCGTTCGACAGTATCGTGGTCTGTTTCTGATTTGAAAGAGACCTCGGTGCCGAGTATCTTCAAATTGAAGCTGCGCATAGCGTATTACATTGAGTCTGTAGGGTTGGTAAGTTTAGTTAACAGCCCGTCTATACGACCCATAACTTGATCTTTTGTGGAACGTTCCTGTTCCAGTTCTTCCTTCAGAGCACGGTTCTCTTCTTCAAGAACAGAAAGACTTACTTCAACTTCTTCTTTAAGCTGAAGATTTTCATTCTTAAGGGACTCAACTTCTTCAAGAAGAGATTCTAATCTTTGTTCTAAACGGTCTATAAGTTCCATAAGCTTTAACTATCCTTTTTGGTACGAGAAATCAATACTAGCATTTTTTGGGCAAGTTTTTTTGCTTACCACGGGCAACAGCAATAGAATTTTCAGGAATGTTTTTTGTTATTACGGAGCCTGCTCCAACAAGGGAATTTTTACCCACACAAACCGGAGCAACCAGCGAGGTGTTAGAGCCGATAAAAGCGTTGTCCTCGATAGTTGTTTTGTGCTTGTTAACACCATCGTAGTTACAGGTAATAGTACCTGCACCAATGTTAACACCTGTGCCTACTTCAGCATCGCCAAGATAGGTGAAGTGGTTTGCCTTGGAGCCTTCTCCCAGTACGGATTTTTTCATTTCTACAAAGTTGCCGACCTTGGAACCTTGTTCCATGACAGCACCCGGACGAAGTCGAGCGTATGGACCTGCTACGCAGTTTTTACCAACGGTCACTCCATCAAGGTGGCTAAATGGATGAATAACACATCCTTCCGCTAAATTGGAATCTTTAATCCAAGTGTTAGAATAAATTTCTGCGCCGCGCTCAACTCGGCTTTCACCGTAGATTTCACACGGTCCATGCAAAACTGCTCCCGGCTCAAGTGTTACCATTGGACCTACACGCACGTATTCCGGCGCGTGGATGGTAACACCTTGGTCGAGCCATTCCATAATAAGGTTGGCACGAAGCAAGGATTCTGAACGCACAAGCTCTGCTGGATTGTTGATGCCGAGAAGATGCGGGTCGTTGCCGCAGTCTACTCCAACAACTGACATTTGTTCTTCAACAGCAAAGCCGACGAGGTCTGTAATATAATATTCACCGCTCTTATTTTCGTTGGTAAGACGCTTAAGAAGCGGTGTAACACTTGCGATGTTGAGCAGGTAAATCCCCGCATTAATTTCGCGAGGTTCGGGACCATGCAGGCTTTCATCGTAGTCTTTTGCTTCGATGATGGCAGCTACATCGCCCAGATGGCGTACAACGCGACCAAAAGAGCCGGGTTGTGGAAGGGTAAGAGTCATAAAGCCTATATCAGCATTGCTGGACAGGCATTCTTTTAAAAAGTTGATGAGTCGAGGCTGCGGCAAAAGAGGTGTGTCACCATTGATAACAAGTACATGGGAAATGCCGGACTCAACGAGTGCGTCCCATGCTGTTTGCAATGCGTGCCCTGTGCCGAGCTGTTCAGCTTGATACAAAAAATTTCGGTCTTCACCGGCAAACGTCTGTTCAATCATCTCTGCTTGATGACCGATAACAGTCCAAATGCCTTCGCCGAAGAGCGGATCTAACGCGGTATATACATAACGGAGCATTGGTGCGCCTAAGAGTTCTTGCAGAACCTTAGGTTTATCTGAGTGCATGCGGGTTCCTTTACCCGCTGCTAGCACGAGCGCTCCGATTGTCTCTCTGGCAGACATTATCACTCCTGAGATTACGTGTAACAAGTAGTTCTAACGCATATGTACTACGTCTGCGAGTGGTGATTTGTCTAGTAGAAACGTATAATAGATATATGTGAGAGGTAACAGCTCTGAAGGGGATGACGAATGCCTGCGGCTGTTCTTTTGGTGCAGTTATGCGGAATGGTTGGGTATAAAAAAAGCAGACTGCCCAAAGGCAATCTGCTTTTTTTATATTGCGATCGTCTGAATATTATTCAGAATCAAGCAGTTTGAGGCGATGGAGTGAACGAGCAAGAGCTGCTCGTGCGCGAGCGTAATCAACGTTATCCATTTCCATGGACATGCGCTGTTCAGCACGCTCTCTAGCCTGACGTGCGCGTGCAAGATCGATATCTTCGGCACGTTCGGCAGCCTCAGCAAGGACGGTTACCTTGTTCTCGGAAACTTCTGCAAAGCCGCCGGAAAGAAACACGTAGCGTGTTTTTCCGTCAACATTGTAGTGCAGAGGTCCGATTTGCAGTGCAGCAAGGAAAGGAATGTGATTTGGAAGGATACCAAATTCACCGTCAAATCCAGGTGCGCCTACATAGTCCACATCTTCGCTAAGTACGAGCCGATCTGGCGTAACAATCTCGAGACGAAGTGTATTTTCCATAAGTCAGCTCCTTTTAGGGATTAAGCCTGCTGACCCTGGTTGTACTTCTCGATAGCCATTTCGATGCCGCCGACCATGTAGAAGTCGTTTTCGGCCATGTGGTCGTAGTCACCGTCAAGAATGCCTCTAAAGCCTTTGATGGTGTCTTCAAGTTTAACGTATTCACCAGGAGTACCGGTAAATACTTCCGCTACGTGGAACGGCTGGGAGAGGAAACGCTGAATACGACGAGCACGTGCTACAACGAGCTGGTCATCATCAGAGAGTTCGTCCATACCGAGAATTGCGATGATGTCCTGAAGGTCTTTGTACTTCTGGAGAATCATCTGCACTTCACGAGCGATAGCGTAGTGTTCTTCACCTACAACGTTAGGGTCAAGAATACGGGAGGTAGAGTCAAGCGGGTCTACCGCTGGGTAAATACCAAGTTCCGCAATCTGACGGGAAAGTACGAGAGTACCATCGAGGTGAGAGAATGTGGTTGCCGGAGCAGGGTCAGTCAAGTCATCAGCAGGTACGTATACAGCCTGAACAGAGGTAATAGAACCTTTGGTTGTGGATGTAATACGTTCCTGAAGACCACCAAGGTCAGTACCGAGAGTAGGCTGGTAACCTACCGCAGATGGCATACGACCGAGGAGAGCAGATACTTCGGAACCAGCCTGAGTAAAGCGGAAGATGTTGTCAACGAAGAGAAGCACGTCCTGGTTCTCTTCATCACGGTAGTATTCCGCACAGGTAAGAGCAGTAAGCGCAACACGTGCACGTGCCCCTGGAGGTTCGTTCATCTGACCGTAAACGAGGGCAGCTTTCTCAAGAACGCCCGCGTCCTTCATTTCGTGGTAAAGGTCGTTACCTTCACGGGTACGTTCACCAACACCAGCGAATACGGAGATACCACCGTGCTGCTTAGCGATGTTGTTAATCATTTCCATGAGAATAACGGTTTTACCAACACCCGCACCACCGAAGAGACCCATTTTACCACCCTTAGGGAATGGAATGAGAAGGTCTACAACTTTAATGCCGGTTTCAAGAACTTCAACGTTGGTGTCCTGATCGGTGAAATCCGGAGCAGGGCGGTGAATAGGCATACGCTTTTTCGCGTCAATAGGACCCATTTCATCCACTGGTACACCAACAACGTTCATGATGCGGCCAAGAGAAGCGTCACCAACTGGTACAGTAATAGCTGCGCCAGTATCAGTTGCTTCCATACCACGAACAAGACCTTCAGTAGCGTCCATCGCGATGGTACGAACTACGTTGTCGCCAAGGTGCTGTGCTACTTCACAAATCAGCACTGGGGCGTCGGTGTTATTCGGGTTATCAATTTTAACAGCATTCAGAATATTCGGCAGGTTGCCATCGGCAAATTCGATATCAACAACCGCGCCGATAACCTGAACGATTTTACCTACGTTAGCCATAGCTTATTCGCTCCCTTACTTATCCTTTCAGCGCTTCAGCGCCACCGACAATATCCATTAGGTCACTGGTAATGGCGGCCTGACGGGTCTTGTTATAGATAAGTGTCAGGTTGTCGACCATTTCGTCACAGTTTTTTGTGGCATTATCCATAGCTGCCATACGAGCTGCATGTTCAGATGCAGAAGTATCAAGCAAACCACGGTAAATCTGGACCTTAATAAAGCGGGGCAGAAGTTCTGCAAGGAGACCTTCTACAGCTGGTTCGTAGATAAACTCTTTTTTAACGCCTGTGGTGTCTTCTTCAACCTCAGGTGCTTCTTCAGAGGACATAGGAAGGATCTGCTGTTCAACAGGAACCTGTTTACCCATGCTTACGAATTCGCCGTAAATGAGTACAACTTCATCAAATTCACCAGTGAGGTAGGCATGGATAATTTCCATTCCCAGCTCGTTAGCAAGAGAGAAGTCAAAATTGCCCATGGAATCCGGGTAACCTTTTACAAGGTCGAACTCAGATTTTTGTGCAAAATCACGTCCTTTCTTACCTACGCAGTAGAACTTAACGTCTTTACCTTCCGCAGATTTTGCTTTGGCGAGCTTTTCAGCCTTAGAAATAAGACCAGCATTAAAGCTGCCGCAGAGTCCACGGTCGGAAGTTGCTAACACAATCGCACAAGTTTTGATTTCCTCACGGACTTCAAGCAGTGGATGTGCATTCTCGTCTGCCTTGCTGGCAAGATCACCCAGCATATCGTAGAATTTTTCCGCATAAGGACGGAAACGTTCGATACGAGACTGAGCACCGCGCAGTTTTGCAGAAGCAACCATGTTCATTGCTTTTGTAATCTGCTTGGTTTTCTTAACCCCGGCAATCTGTAATTGGACATCTTTCAATGAAGGCATAAACTACCTCCAATCCTTAAGCGCTAAAGCTTTTTTTGAACTCGTCAATAGCGGCTTTCAGGCGACCTTCAATGTCATCGTCAATTACAGCACGATCTTTGAGGTCAGCAAGAATGTCGGACTTGGAAGAACGCAGGAAGTCGAGCAATCCGGATTCGAATTCACGAATCTTTTCAACTTCAACGTCATCCATGAAGCCACGAGTAGCAGCGTACATAGAAGCAACCTGCTCGCAGAATTCCATTGGCTCGTACTGAGGCTGCTTGAGCAGCTCAACGAGACGGGCACCGCGATTCAGTTTAGCCTGAGTTGCTTTATCAAGGTCAGAACCGAACTGAGCAAACGCTGCGAGTTCGCGGTACTGAGCAAGATCAAGACGCATAGTACCTGCAACCTGCTTCATAGCTTTAATCTGAGCAGCACCACCAACTCGGGATACAGAAAGACCTACGTTAATAGCAGGGCGGATACCGGCGTTGAAGAGGTTTGGCTCAAGGTAAACCTGACCATCAGTAATGGAAATTACGTTGGTAGGAATGTATGCAGATACGTCACCAGCCTGAGTTTCAATGATAGGCAGAGCAGTCATTGAACCAGCGCCGAGATCGTCGTTAACTTTAGCTGCACGCTCAAGAAGTCTGGAGTGCAGGTAGAATACGTCACCCGGGAACGCTTCACGTCCTGGAGGGCGACGGAGCAGGAGAGACATCTGGCGGTACGCAGTAGCCTGTTTGGACAGATCATCGTAAACGATGAGAGCGTGTTTGCCATTGTCGCGGTAGTGCTCAGCCATGGTACAACCGGTGTATGCAGAAATAAACTGCAATGGTGCCGGTTCAGAAGCGGTAGCAGAGATGATGGTTGTGTATTCCATCGCGCCATGCTTCTTAAGGGTATCTGCTACAAGAGCAACGGTAGATTTTTTCTGACCGATAGCTACGTAGAAGCAGTGGATGTCAGTATTTTTCTGCGCCAGAATAGCGTCAAGACAAACAGCTGTTTTACCAACCTGACGGTCACCGATAACCAGTTCACGCTGACCACGACCTACAGGGGTCATTGCGTCAATAGCTTTAATGCCGGTAGGCATTGGCTCGTGAACGGATTTACGTGCGATGATACCAGGAGCTTTAAGCTCAACAGGACGAACCTGAGCAGCTTCAATTGGTCCGAGACCGTCGAGTGGCTGACCAAGCGGGTTCAAAACGCGACCCATAACTTCGTCACCAACTGGTACGGAGAAGATCTGACCAGTACGTTTTACTGGGTCGCCTTCTTTAACGCCTGTGTCGTCACCAAGAAGAGCAACACCAACGTTGTCCTCTTCAAGGTTAAGAACCATGCCCATAAGACCGCCTGGGAATTCCAGCAGCTCCATGGCCATAGCATTACGAACACCGTAAACACGAGCAATACCGTCACCTACGTATAGTACAGTACCGGTTTCGCTCATTTCTACACGCTGTTCGTAATTTTCGATCTGGCTTTCAATAATTTGGGAGATTTCTTCTGCTTTAATCTGCATGGCCCTACTCACCCCTCTTGATGTTTTCTTTCAAGATACCCAGCTGTGCTCTGAGGCTAGCGTCGAGTACCTTGTCGCCTACTTTCAGTACAACGCCGCCAAGGATGGACTTGTCGGTACTGAAAGACAGGAACAGCTTCTGGCCAGCCTGTTTTTCCAATTGGGATTTTACTTTATCGCACTTGGCCTTAGGAAGTTTGATTGCGGTAATCAGCTCACCGCGAACAACACCCTGTTCGGCATCAAGCAGAACATTGTAAAAGGCTTGAATTTCCGGAATGGTAGTAAGACGGTCTTTATCCGCGAGCAAATTGCAGAAGTTGCGGACAACAACGCTTACGTTACCTTTATCCAACAAAGAAGCCAGAACTGCCTTCTTTTCCTCAATAGAGATAATTGGATTTCGGAATATTTTACCAAGCTCAGGTGTGCTCTTGATCACTTTAGCCAGTGCATCAAGCTCCTTGCCGTAGGCTTTCAGCTCTTCAGAGCCAGCCTTTTTGCCAAGAGAAAATAGCGCCCTGGCGTATCTTCTTGCTATGATGTTACCGGTCAACTGAGCACCACCTTAGTTAAGTATTTATCGATGAGTGCTTCGTGGCTTTTTTTGTTGAGCTTCTTAGCAATCATCTGCTCAGCAGCATCAGCAACAAGTTCAGCCATTTCTTCACGCATCTGCTCCATAGCCTGCTTTACTTCGTTTTCAGCAGCTTTGCTTGCCTGTTCCGTAATCTGGGCAGCGGACTTCTCAGCGCGCTCAATGATAGCAGCTTTAGCTGCTTCACCCTGTTTACGGTATTCATCAAGGATGCTCTGGGCTTCTGCATCCATGTTGGCAATGCGCTGTTCAACGTCAGCTAGCTTGGCTTTTGCATCTGCTTTGCGAGTTTCAAGAGATATCAGCTCTTCTTCAATGCCGCTTGCGCGACCATTAAAGAAGGCTTTGATCTTGCTTCCACCTGCATACCAGATGACGCCGAGTACGACTACGAGGGTAATTACGCGGTATGCGAAGTTATCCCACGGTAAGCCATGTCCTTCGGTCTGTGCGAACGCTGTAGTTGCCATAAGCAGCAGCAACGCAGATGCACCGACTATAGTTCTCAGCTTTTTCAAAGCGAACCCTCCTTCAACGCTTACGCGGCTATCCGAGCACTTTTGCCATGGTTTGTTCCGCCAGAGCGCCCACTTGCCCTTTCAGCGTATCCATAGCTTTTGCTACATCGGTAGCGACTTTCTCTCTGGATGCAGCGATAGAAGCCTGAGCGTCTGCGGTTGCCTTGGCTACAATGTCTGCTTCCTGAGCGAGAGCGACCTCTTTAACTTTTTCGCGTTCAGCAACAGCTGCTTTACGCGCTTCAGCAAGAGCGTTCTCGTAGTTCTTGATTTTGGAGTCAGAGGCTTCGACGAACTGTTCGGCGTCGCCAAGCAACCCTAACACTTTGTCCTGGCGTTGCTTGATAATCTCCCGGATGGGGCGGATCAGGAGTGCGTTCAAGCCAACCAGCACGATGAGGAAGTTCACCAATTGGATAAGTAACGTAATATCCAAATCGATCATGCCTGCTCCCTTGGTGAGGTTGTGAATTTAAGCTCAAAGTCGTTTTCCGAATTAGCTGATTCACTATGTTGTGTCAAAACCTTTTTTAAAAAAAAGGGTTACTGTGTAATTAAACAGTCGACCGTGAGGGCTTGATAATCGTGCATTAACGAAAAAAGCATACGGTAAGTGACGAGGGCTTTAGAGCGTAACTATGTGAGTTTGATGGGATACGCAGAAGCGCATTATTGCACAAGGTAAAAATGCGTAAAAATATAATGCTTGTGAAATTTTCAAAAAAGTTTTTGCAAAAAATGTAACCGTAAACAAAAAAACCGCCCTGAGGCGGTTTTTCAATGCAAGCTAATGCGTGTTTCGGCTAAGCAGCAGGTTCTTTGACAATGGCTTCAGTAGCGCCATTCATAGAAACTTGACCTTCAACTTTTGCGCCTTCTTCAACAACAAGAGCAGGGGTATGCAGGGTACCCACTAAATTAGCTGTTTTATGCAGTACAACACGCTCTGTTGCGTATACTTCGCCGGTAATGTGACCGGATAAAATCATCTGGCTTACACGGATCTGTCCTTTCATTTTGGCATCTTTACCGACTACCAGAGTACCTTCAGAAATGACCTCGCCGGTAAAGTTACCGTCGATGCGAACAGAACCCTGAAAGTTAAGTTTACCCTCGTAAATTGTGCCAGAACCTAAAAAGGCATTGATTTCGTCTTTAGCCATTGGAGACTCCTTTCTACTCACGCACGTAGTGCATCAAAAAAATCGTATAACAGGTTTAATCTGTTTTAAAAACAAATCGTCGCATCGAAACATTCAGTACAAGACCTATAAGGCATAGGTTAACCACCGTAGCACTACCGCCGTAGCTGATAAAAGGTAGTGGAATACCAACTACCGGCATAAGTCCCATCACCATTCCCATGTTGATAAGGAACTGCCAGAAGAAGTAAAAGAAAACTCCGGCGGATATGAAAGAGCCAAAGCGGTCTTTAGCATCTCTGCTGGTGGTAAATATGGCTAGTAAAAAAAGGCAAAAAAGAGACAGTAATAATAGACAGCCTATAAATCCCCATTCCTCCCCAAATACTGCAATAGCAAAGTCCGTATGCTTTTCCGGTAAAAAACGCAACTGTGACTGTGTACCGCCAAGGAAACCTTTGCCGGTAAGTTGACCGGAACCAATCGCAATTTGGGATTGAATAATCTGATATCCAGCCCCTAGCGGGTCGTCACCGGGGTTCAAAAAAGTAAGCACACGTTGTCGCTGGTAGTCGAGCATACAGAACCACCCGACAGGAATCAGTGACGGGATTACTACGGCACATGTTTTAAAAACACGTCGTGTAAGTCCTCGAAATAAAATGATTCCACCAACATTCAGTAACATGTTCAGTGTTGTTCCAAGGTCAGGCTGAGTTAAAATAAGTGCAGCAGGGATGGAGCAAATACCAAGCATGATGAAAAGCTCTTTCCAGTCGAGTGGATGGGCAGAGCGGGACAAAAGACGCGCTGTGATTATAATCGTCGAAATTTTAGCAAGTTCACTAGGCTGAAAATTAAAAAATCCGAGATCAAGCCAGCGGCGTGCGCCATAAATGGTTTTGCCAGCAACAGGAACCAGCAAAAGTGTGATGATGGTAACAATAAAAATAGGCCACGCGAGACTTTTTAAATGCCGGTAATCAATGAGCACAGACAGGATGAGTACGCCAAAGCCAATTAGTCCCCAAAGCAGTTGCTTTTGGTAATACGCAGTAACAGCCATACCTTCCTGAGACATAAATGCACTTGCAGAGTAGAGGTTTAAAACTCCGATGCTGAACAATAGAATTGTGATAAGGAGCAATCCCCAGTTCATATGTGTCAGTAGTCTTCGGTCAAATGCAATCATTTGTCGTGCTCGTAAATGTAATTCAAAATATTACGAATAATTGGACCGGCAGTAGCAGATCCGCCGCCGCCATGTTCGACCATAGTGACAACAACGTATTTTTTACCGTTAAACTTAGCCCAAGCAGCCATCCAAGCATGGTCTCGCTGCCAGTACTCAAGATCTTCGTTTTTGAGGCGGTTATCATTGGCGTCAATTTTAAGCTTTATAACCTGTGCTGTTCCGGTTTTCCCACCAACAATAGCTTTATCTGTCCGCAACTTGCGTGCTGTGCCGTGTTTAGCCTCAACAGTTTCCTGCATAGCTTTGACGATAAATTCTCGCTGTTTTTTGGTAAGCGGTGAAATGCCTCGAACAGTCTTCGGCGCACCTTTAAACAGATTAGGTTTGAGAAGTTCCCCGTTTTCATTCAATAACGAAGAGATAAAAACTGCCATCTGTACAGGTGTTACCAGCGTGAAACCTTGACCGATGGATGTGATTACTGTTTCACCACCTTGCCAAGGCTGGTTGAACCGTTTGCGTTTCCATGCTTTGGAAGGCACAAGCCCAGAACGTTCGTGCGGCAGGTCAATTCCTGTTTTTGATCCAAAGCCATTCTTGCGTGCAAAGGCTTCTATTTTATCAATTCCAATGCGCTGGCTCATTTCATAAAAGTAGACATCGCAGGAATGTACAAGTGCGTCAGTTAAGTTTTCAGGACCATGCCCCCACTTTTTCCAGCAGCGGAAAATGTGGTTGCCAAGTTTGTATTTTCCAGAACAATTAATGGTCTCGTTCGGGTCAACGCCTTCCTGTAAGTAGAGTCCTGCCATAAGGAGCTTCCAAATGGATGCTGGAGGATATACAGATTGAATAACGCGGTTTTGCAGCGGGAATTTGGGGTTATCACGGAGTTCACCCCATTCTTTGTGACTCAAGCCGCGAGTGAAGGCGTTAGGGTCAAAACTAGGGGTCGTAACCAGTGCATGTAATTCGCCATTATCAGGATTCATCACAACAATACATCCAGCCTGACCTTCAAGCTGCTTCGCTGCAATTCGTTGTAACCCTAAGTCGATAGAAAGACTGACAGAGGAACCGGCGGAAGGCTCTTCCAAGGTTTGCGAGTTGTATTCGCGCCCTGAAATATCTACTTCCATCTGACGTAGCCCTTTTGTGCCACGCAGGGTATCTTCCTTGATAAGTTCTAAGCCTTGCTTACCAACGGTGTCACCGAGACTCAGCTCTTTGTTTTTTTCCAGCTCTTTTTCATTCGCTTCAGAAACGTATCCAAGAATATGCGCAAAGAGTTCGCCTTCGGGATAAAAGCGTTGAGGGCGGGTGATGATTACCAGACCTGGCCAGTCCAGCGAGTTTGCTTCAATGGTAGCAAGTTGTGAAAAATCAATGGTAGGAACAAGTAACATAGGTTCAAAAGCTTTGGCGCGACGACGCCCTTTTTTGTAGCGCTTTTCTATGTTTTTAAGAGGAACTTCCGTCCATTTACTGATTTGCTGTAAGGTAGCTTCAATATCCTGCACGTCTTCACGGACAATGCCGAGACCATACGCCGGACGGTTTTCAGCGAGCAGTTCGCCGTTGCGTGCCCGCAACAAACCGCGTGGGGCATAGATTTGAGCCTGACGAATCCGGTTGTCTCGTGCCTTTTTCGCAAAATCTTCACCGTGGTGAACTTGAAGATACCAGAACCTGAGTAAAAAAATGAGAAAAAGCAGGAGAACAAGCCCCTGCAATAACCATAATCCCGTTTTAGGCGGCTGGTAACCTTCTGGGTCAAGTTGTATTGACATTACGCAGGAATCCTTGCCGTAGTGAGTACAGAATGAGCCATACCGTAGGAATAATACCGGCAAGCAAGCAGCTGTCGGCGATAAGTAGCTGTAAATTAACTTGGAATGATTGCAGATTTGCTATGAGCAATGTGAGGCATACGTTCCAAAGCCCTAAAGCGCATGACACCAGTACGATGAAAAAGAAGTTGATAGCATCAAACATCCACTTACCGTAGTGCATCAGCACAAGAGCAGAGCAATACCAGAGGGTGGAAGAGCCGAATGCAATAGCACCTGTGCCTTCCTGAATAAGAGCAAACATAGTGATAAGCCATAATGTTTGCTTTGGATTTTCTTCCTGCATAGAGCAGATAACCGCAGGCATGAAAAAATCCACACCTGCGATTGCAAACTGCATCCAGATAGCCACGACTGTGTAGCCGAGCCACCAGAATATATTTTTTATGACGGGACGCCTACTTTTTTGCATAACCCTGCCTGAGTATGAAAACAGCGCTAGTTAGTTGCGTTCTGCTTAGTAATTTCTGAAGAGACCTGTTCGCTCGATTGAGGTGTCACTTCAGCTTCTGCAACAGCAGGCGCTGCTTGTAACAGTATGATTTCCTCAAGATTACTCAAGCTGGCAAGCGGTATGGCCTTAACTGTTTTGAACAAGGAAATGTCAGAATGTCCAATAGATACGATTCTGGCAATAGGCAAACCTTTTGGGTATGCACCGGCAAGACCGGAAGTTACAAGCAATTCCCCTTCTTCAAGCAGAGCATTGATAGGAACGTACTTGAGTAGCAGCTCATCTCGGTTACCGGAGCCTACAAGGAGTCCTCGAGTCCGGTTTTTGCTGCTGATAGCCGCAATGCGACTGTTCATGTCAGTCAGCAATAGGGCAGAAGCCGTTGTAGGACCTGCTTTAATTATGCGCCCTACAACACCTTCATGGGTAACGACAGGGGTGTTTTTTCCTGCGCCGTCCACGTAGCCTTTGTCGAGAATGATAGAGTCCAGTTCTGCCTGTACTCCGATTCTATACGAGAGCACACGGGCAGCAACTCTGCTCCACATAGGAGGTGGAGAGAGGTGCATAAGTGCCCTGAGTCGTTTCAACTCGGCAACATTTTCTCTGGCGGCCGCAAGCTCAAAACTTAAGTCTTTTACCTGCGTTAACAGTCGGACGTTTTCTTGCTGAACATCTTGAAGGTGAATGTATTCGTCCCAAAGGGTTGTTGTATTATGTACAACCCATTTGCCGGGCTTTAAAACAGCGCCGGTGAATTCTAACCCTGTGTTGGCAGCAAAACGGTCAACCGCACCGGAACGCATGTTCCATGAGAGCAGCAGCAAATATATAAGAAGAGCAGCGAACAGGAAAATAAGAGTGCGTTTCAGTGAGGAGTTAATCGACTGTTACCTCCTTCAGAATATCCAAGTTGTCGAGTGCCTTACCAGTGCCAATAACAACAGTGGAAAGCGGATCGTCCACAACAGTGATAGGCAAAGAAGTTTCGTCACGCAGAAGCTGATCGAGACCTTTAAGCAATGCACCGCCACCAGTGAGAACAATACCACGGTCAACAATGTCCGCTGCAAGTTCCGGTGGAGTTTGTTCAAGTGCAATACGTACAGCCTGAACAATGGAATCAACCTGTTCTGCGATGGATTTTCTGATTTCTTCGGAAGTAATAGTAATGTGCTGCGGAATACCAGTAACAAGGTCACGACCTTTTACTTCAAGAGTTTCCTCTTGTGGCATTGTGTACGCAGAGGCGATTTTGATTTTAATATCTTCCGCGGTCGCTTCACCAATGAGCATACTGTATTTACGTTTTACGTGTGTCATAATGGCTTCGTCCATTTTGTCACCGCCAACGCGAACAGATTTGGAGTAAACAACACCGGAAAGAGAGATAACCGCAACTTCTGTAGTACCACCTCCGATATCAACTACCATGTTGGAGGTAGGTTCCTGAATCGGAAGGTTCGCACCAATTGCTGCAGCCATCGGTTCTTCAATCAGGTAAACTTCACGTGCGCCTGCACTTTGAGCAGATTCTTTTACCGCTCTTTTTTCTACCTGAGTGATACCGGTAGGAACACAAATAATAATTCGAGGGCGCACCAGACGGCGTGAATTGTGGACTTTGGTGATAAAATGACGGAGCATGGCTTCCGTAATTTCAAAATCTGCGATAACGCCATCTTTCATTGGGCGGATCGCTTGAATATTGCCTGGGGTACGTCCAAGCATGCGCTTGGCATCTTGCCCTACAGCAAGTACAACGCTGCCGCCGCGGCTGTCTTTTTTAACAGCAACTACGGAAGGCTCGCGCAGTACAATGCCTTGTCCTTTTACGTAAACGCAGGTGTTCGCGGTTCCAAGGTCAATAGCAAGGTCGCTGGAAAACATTCCAAGAAGAAAATTTAGTGCGTTGGCCATATGCTCTCGCTTGCTTTGGTCTTTAGGATGTGGCTTGCTACATCGTAACCTGTTAAAAAATCATAAATCGGATCAAGATTCAAAAAGATGAATAGATATCTCCAATTAGCAACTTACTTTCGCTATCGATTTGCAGAGCGTGTACAGAAGATTCCGCTGGATGCCGGGGCGACCTGTCCCAACCGAGATGGAACGCTTTCTCGTTCCGGATGCATTTTTTGCAATCCCTCAGGTTCGGGTTCTGGAATGGGTCTCCAGGGGATGAGTTTGAATGATCAGTGGGATTCCTGGTATAATAAATATACACGCTCTCAAAACGCGAGATTGTTTATAGCCTATTTGCAGTCTTTTTCCAATACTTATGGGACTCCAGAAAAACTCTCTAAAAACCTCGCTTCTATCACATCTTTACAAGGGGTTATGGGAGTATCTATCGGCACAAGACCAGATTGTATTAATACAGAAAAATTAGACATCATTGCGAAGCAGCAATTGGATGAGATTTGGCTAGAATTGGGGCTTCAGTCTGCCCATAACGCCACTCTTGAGCGTATAAATCGCGGACATTCTTATGAAGATTTTGTTGAAGCGGTGAATTTAGCAGCTGAAAGAGGCATAAAAGTCTGTTCACATTTGATTGCAGGGCTGCCCGGTGAGTCCGTTGAAGATTTTTTAAAGACAGTGGAGATGGTGAGTAAACTTCCGTTGCGCGGTATCAAGTTTCACAGCTTGTATGTTGCAGAAGGTACTGTGCTTGAAAAAATGTGGCGGATGGGTGACTACACTCCAATGAGTGAAGAAGAATTTATCGATGCTATAGCGCGTGCTGTGCCCAAAGTTCCGAGCACTGTGGTTATTCAGCGTCTGACAGGCGATGCTCTCGAAGGCGAATTGCTCGCCCCTAAATGGGGGACAGCAAAACGTGCATTGATAGATAAAATTATGGCAGAGCTTGTTGCAAGAGATACATGGCAGGGCAAGGACGTTGATGCTCCACATGGTATTCCACTGTGGTTTACTATCAGAGAGAACCTGCCGCGGCGCCTGCGCGAGCAATGGGACATAGAGTATGATGCAATTGCAGAACAAATGGGCTTTTTGCCGCGTCAATAACGTAAAGAGTACGGGGACCTAATGTTTCTACCAGAAGTTGAACAAGTAGTCGGCAATAAGTTACGGCTTATTTTAAACTGGCAGGACTCAAAACTGATTGAGATTTCTTTGCTGTGGGCTGATGGAGAGAAATCTTCTGACGCCTTGTCTGAAACAGCACAGCAATTACAGGCTTGTCTGCTTCGGTATGAATCCGGTGAGCACGTCCATTGGCCTCGAATTTCTTTTGCTCTCGAAAATATGACTCCATTTGGTCAAAAGGTACTGACCGCTTTAATGCAGGTTCCTTACGGTGAAACTGTATCCTATGGTGAGCTTGCAGGTTTGGCTGGCAGCCCCAATGCAGCACGCGGAGTAGGGCAAATTATGGCTCGTAACCGCTGGCCGCTGCTTATCCCTTGTCATCGCGTCGTAGCTGCTTCAGGAATCGGCGGTTTTTCTGCGCAGGGAGTAAGCATGAAACGATATCTTCTTGGATTAGAAGGTGTGTTGCCTTTAGGTTCTGATTAGGGTTTGCCTCCGGCGGGCAGAGGGGGAACCCCGTTTTTTTCAAAAAAACGAGGTTCCCCCTCTGCACTCCCCCTCCTGAAAAAAGGTTAGGGGTGTAGGTAGGCTTTGAATATCTAAAAATTTGTTTCAGGCGATTAGGCGTGATCTGTAGAATTTCAAGCTAATTATAGTAAGTAACTCGATAGTAAAACAGTAGGTAGCAAGAATACGGTTGTCATGAATTTAAACGAGAATGTAATTCTTGTTTAATCGCAGTCGAGAGGGCGTCCCTCTCGCGGGGGTGCAGGGGGCAGCGCCCGCCTGCCCGTCGGAGACTCGCCGAAGGCACCAGATACTGTTCTGCGATTTTATTAAAAAATATAGCGTGACAGGCGCATAGGAAAATATATGACGAACAAACAGACTTCAATTGAGTCCGTATTGAAGCGAATGAAGAAGCTGAAGGTGGGGCAGTGTGTAGATATGCGTTCGTACAAGCGCAACCGCTCTGTTGTAATTGTCTGTTGTGGTGAAGATTCTTTCCGTGTTGTGGAGGACGGCTTCTACCAAGAGGTTTGGGAGAACCAGAGCGCAGACAAAGTTAAACGTCTTTTAAAGACGTTATTGAAAAAAGAATTTCCACGTTCGAATAAAATTCGGTTGTATACACTTGATTCATATGAGGATGCGAACGTTAATCGCATGGCGCACGGTGCTGGGCGATATGGTGAAACGTGTCCTACAAAAAAAGTAGCAGACTAAGAGCCATTACTGCCATGCCGAGTATGAGTCCGTATATAGAAAGGTGGTGTTCTCCGTACTCTTGAGCGGTAGGCAGAAGCTCATCTAGTGAAATGAACACCATGATTCCCGCAACACCCGCGAATATAATGCCGAAGACCGTCGGGGTTAGAATCGGCATAAGCAGAAGATAGCCGATCAATGCGCCGACTGGCTCTGCAAGACCGGATAGAAATGAGAGCGTGAACGCTTTTCCTCTGCTTTCTGTTGCATAATAGATAGGCACAGAAACTGCGATTCCTTCTGGAATGTTATGTATTGCAATGGCAACAGCAATGGCAAAGCCAAGGTTCGGGTCGGTCAACGCTGCGGTAAATGTTGCCAACCCTTCTGGAAAGTTATGAATCCCGATAGCTAATGCGGTAAATACTCCCATGCGGAGCAGTTTTTTATCTTTTTGTTCGGGAGCCTTTCCTTCTATCTTTTTTTCGAGTGACTCAATTTCTTCGATTTTATGAATTTCGTGCGGGTTTTCTTCGCTCGGAACGAGTTTGTCGATGATCGCAATCAATAAAATCCCACCAAAAAATGCAAGAACTGTAGCCCACGTTCCAGCCACTTCGCCCATTTCAGATTGCAACTCTATTTTTGCTTTTACAAAGATTTCTACAAACGACACATAGAGCATAACACCAGCAGAAAATCCGAGAGCTAGGGAGAGGAAGCTGGTGTTTGTTTTTTTGGTGAAGAACGCAAGAATAGAGCCGATGCCTGTTGCCAGACCAGCAAAAAGCGTGAGCCCAAAAGCAAGGAAGATGGTTTCTGAATCGTGCATGGGGTTCCTTACGTTTCAAGTAGAAGTGAGTTGGAGTATTGTAAGGTGCTAGTATACGAGAATAAAACAAAAAAGCTTGTATAGAACTGCATAAAAAAACACCGCAGTGAAAGACAGCGGTGTTTTGTGTATTTAGTGTCCTGAATGATCCATGACGTGGTTTAAGTCAGCGGTGCTATGTGTTATCAGACCGCCCTCAATCCAGAATCGTGTAAGACTCCAGTCATCCACATCTATATAATCAATACGACCAGAGCATTCGCGAGTGAGATGTGGCTTAATGGCAGCGATAAAGTCATCAATCATGAAGTAAATGCCTTCAAAGCTGATAGTGAAAAATGTGCCGTCCAGTTCGACTGCGTTTTCGTCCTGCTCTTCTACTACACCTAATGCGGCGTTAAATAGTTCTGCATTTGCATTAGAAATGCTGCCGTAGACTTTAATAAGAATATGTTCCATGCGAAAGATGGTGCCTGCTTTGCTGTTTGCGGGCAAGCAAAAATTATATTGCTGTGAGTGATGTGTCGTTTGTAGCAGAGGGATTGACCACGTAACAGTTACGACCGCTATGTTTGGCTTCGTATAGCGCAGAGTCAGCTTTGCTGTATAACGTACTGGAATCATCATTAGGTGAAAATTCTGCAATGCCGATGCTGACTGTGACGTGAGGACTTATTGCTGAAGCAGGGTGGTATACCATCTGCTTTTTGAGGGCTTCTTGCATATTTCCGGCTATTTTTGCTGCCTCAATATGGTTGCAAGAAGGCAGGATTAACGCAAACTCTTCACCGCCAATACGTGCAGCAGTGTCCACTGCGCGACGTGCATGTTTGGAGATTATCTTCGCGATGCATTTAATACACCGGTCACCCGCAAGATGTCCAAGATGATCGTTGTATTGTTTGAAATAATCTATGTCGATAAGCAGTAATGTGAGCGGTTTTTCAAAACGGCGTGCGATTTCTAATGCCTGCTCAAGAGATTCGTTATATCCTTTGCGGTTAGCAATTTGCGTCATTTCATCGACGCGAACCATTGCTTCGAGCTTTTCTGTAAGCACGGCGTTTTCGACAAATTTTTCAGTACAGAACGACAGCCAGTAACGAAGAGTATACAGGCTGACAGATAGCAGAGCAGGAAACTTGAGAATCGAAAGAAGCATACCTATCTGTGTTTTGTCACTATAGCCGATGAGCAGGTAAATGTATGCAGCAAGCATTGTTGGAAACGCCATAAGAAGTAATGCAGGGCGTGCATACCAGCCTATAATTAAAGAAAAACCACCGATTACCATGCCACGTGATGCCGGTTCCGGCTGGTTCCAGAAATAAGCAGTATTTACTGTAGAAATAGCCCAGAAAATACCAATACAGAAAGCAGCAGCGAGCCAACTGGGATGCGAGGCTCGTTTACTTTTTACTGCAAAGTAAATGAAGACTGCACCGAGGATAAGAAAAGAGGTGTGCAGCGTGTTGCATGCAACACCTATTGGTTGAATCAGCTCATAGTCTTTAATGACATAGTATCCATTTAGGATTTGAAGAATACAGGACGCAAATAGAATCCAGTATGTGCCAATCTTCAAGTTCTTGTGATAGATAATGTCTTTAAGGTCTTCTGTGCTTATTGTACCTATGGTCATTCCCATCCTCGCCTGCTTTATTTTTAGAATACTTCTAAAAATGAAATGGTCGCATGCAGTATTGTGCGTCCACTAAAAAGTACTTTCTATACTAGGTATGGTAGTTAATGTATTGAAGTCAATATAAAAAAGATTTTGTAAATACATACATCGTTTTTACATCTGCGTAACTCTCTTTAGAGCAAGAATTCTCCACCTTCATAAATCGTTTTTCGTTTTCCGTTTGGAAGAAGTGCGACGACTCTTTTCTCTTCTGTATTTACTAAGTCCCAATGCAGTGCGGATGAGTTAAAACCAAGAGTCTTGCGTGTTTCCTCAGTCAATTTTTCTGGTGCGTCATTAAAGGTGTTGGAATAGGAATTTCCGAGTGCAATGTGCATTGAACCTTTTTCTCCACCGTGGTTTTCGTCATAGAGCGTGTTCGCCATGAACGTAGAAATAGGGGAGAATCGCTTGTCGACCAAAGCAAATTCACCAACAAATGCAGCACCGGTATCCTGATTAAGTTGCTGTTCTACAAAAGCTTGGTTGTGGGCGGTTGTTACATTGGTAACACGTCCGTCTTTGAAGGTAAGTTCAATTTCTCCGATAACATTACCGGAACGGAATGTTGGAAGAGTGGATTTGTATACGCCATTAGTGTGACGCATATCCGGTGATACGTATAATTCAAATGAAGGAATATTTCTTCCAGTAAAGCCGACCCATTTTCTTCGTTGACCGATACGCACACTTAAATCAACAGATTCTGATTCAACATGCATTGTACAATCGCCTAAGCTGTCGAGCCACTCTGTCAGTTCATCAACTTTTCTTGCAAACTGTCGCCACTCGAATGTTGGGTCTGGCTTTGTAAGATAGCATGCCGCTTTGATTTGTTGTGCATATTCCTCCAGCGTAATTCCTGCTTGGTCAGCAAGTGCCTGAGTAGGGTACATGCATAACGTCCAGCTGAACGCTCCCATATCTTCACGAGTCTGCATAATAGAGCGCAAAGGCTGTTGTGCCTTGCTGTGCATGGCAATAAGTTCTGGCTCAATAGCAGCTAAATGATCGAGCGATGCAGGAGCGTATACAGAAATGGAACCGTTCAGGTGATTATATAAATCGCGCTGCCCCGGAATTAGGGTCGTAAGTCGTTTATTATTCGCTTTTGTATACTTATCCAGCTGCATACGTGGCGTTTCGTTCATGCGTGGAACAGGAATCATCCCTTTGTCATAGAGCAGGGAGCAAACTTCTTCTGCCAGAGCAAGCCCGTCAATATCGTAGTTGACAAGAATCAGATCACTTTTTTTGTACGGTGCAGAGCGTGCTCGTGAAAGTGCCCAGAAAAGAACCTCTGCATAGCGTTCCAAGGTAAGTGTATCGTACATATATTCTCCTTTCAGATTGAGCAGCCATAGCTGTTGTGGTCTGAACCTGCTGACAGTTATTTAAAAATGTTGCTGGATTGTGACTGGAAGCAAGAAGTTGTGCAAGAGGATTTCAGGTGCTTTGTGAAAACAGGACTGGATGCACTTCCATTGTACACAACCGGCAAGAAATAGGCATTTATGTAATGTACTGTTGAACCCGCACGTTGTATAATTACGGCTAAAATACGTAATTTATTTCTTCAGGAGTGCATATGCTCATTAGATGTTGGGGAGCCCGTGGAAATATTCCTGTCTCTGGTGCAGAAATGCTTGAGCATGGTGGTGCAACTCCATGCCTTGAAATACGTACTTCAGACCAGTCCGTTATTATATGTGATGCAGGAACTGGCATACGTAATTTGGGAAGTGCGTTATTACTCGAATCAAAAAAAGAATATACGTTGCTCTTGTCTCATACGCATGATGACCATTTGGTGGGACTTCCTTTTTTTGAACCACTATATGACCCAGAAGTACGGCTGACTGTTTTTGAGCATGATGTATTACGCACGAAGCTTGAAACGTTATGTGATCCGTTAACATCGCGTGATTTTTCACCTCAATGTACTCGTGCTGTTGAAGCTGTAATAAACTGGCAGCCTGCGTTGGAGTATGGACAAGTGCGCAGGGTCGGTAGCGCCTTTGTCGTCGCAATTCCTGCTTCACATCCAGGGGGCTGTAGAGGATTTAAAATAACGGATCGTGGCAAGACCGTTGTTTATCTGCCGGATAATGAACTTATGTTCGATCATGGTGCCGACATGGATTTTGATGCATATGTCCAAGTGTGCCACGGAGCAGACTTATTGATACATGATGCACAATTTACCTGTGATGAATACACCTGTAGCAAAGGGTGGGGGCATTCGTCGTGGGAACAGGCGTTGGAGCTAGCTATTGCAGCGGAAGTCCAGCAGTTGGGCTTATTTCATCATGATGCAGATCGTACAGATCTTCAGATCAGAGGCATCGTGGAAGAGTGCAAACGCAATGCTGCAACACGGTCTCCAAGACTTCTGTGCTTTGCCATGCGTGAAGGTTCTGAAATATTCTTATTATAGTGTGCTTCGCTGATTCTGCTCATTCTCTTTCATCTGCAGAAACAGAGGTGAGGTGTACTTTATTACTGCGCGGAAATTCTTGCTTGAGCAACGTTTTCATTTCTTTCTTCAATTTAGCTTCTTCTAGCTCATATTCATCGTTTGTGAATCCATGGCGAATAATGCGCAATACCGTGTTATTGACACGGTGTATTGTTATGTGTCGATCTTTTTTGAATGTGGCAATGCGGATTGCATTACCCTTCTGAAGAGATTTTACGCGAGCGAGCACAGTGGGAATTGTTCTATTAATATCTATCATCCGCATATAATACGTACCGCTGTTCAGAACTTCAAGGCATCAACCTCTAGTTTGTGAGAGCAGGTTACGCACATTTTCAGTCATCGAATCCCCTCTTTTATACGCGATTGCGCTTCGTTATTTTTGCGAAAATGCGCATGGGAATTGTGGTCAGTAAAACACTGTGAGTAAAGCATGTTAGCTCTTTGGTAAGTTTTTTATATCTACAAGATTTAATTATAGAAAAAGTACTGTCTGAGATTGCAGAATATAATGGCGAAGACCGTTTTTCAGGGTATGGTGGATACATGGATGCTTGTTTCCGAATGTTTGCGGAGACAGCAGAGTTAGTCCAAGCCGACAGGCAGCAGTTGGCTTGCGTGTGGCAAGGCAGCGATGCCACACAACTCATCCTCCTCCCTTGCAGCGTCGACCGTGCCCCTTACCCCTCGGGCACGGTCGACTCGTCTTTTCTGGTGTTCAGAGGGTGGGGCTTTGGAGGGGCGAGGGCTGGCTGCAATGCCCGATTGCTGCGTTATCTGTGAAAATTCTTCACATCGACGTAGCGCTGCTACGCCTTCGTTTGCATTTCCCCAGATGCCTTGCTCTCGAACATTTCGCTGACCCCTCGCCCCTCCAAAGCCCCACCCTCTGAACACCTGTACGAGCTTGAAGTATGTCTGAACACCTGTACGAGCTTGAAGTATGTCTGAACACCTGTACGAGCTTGAAGTATGTCTGAACACCTGTACGAGCTTGAAGTATGTCTGAACACCTGTACGAGCTTGAAGTATGTTTGAACACTGGTACGAGCTTGAAGTATGTTTGAACACTGGTACGAGCTTGAAGTATGTTTGAACACTGGTACGAGCTTGAAGTATGTTTGAACACTGGTACGAGCTTGAAGTATGTCTGAACACTTGCACGAGCTTGAAGTAGTGTTTCTGGGTTTACCTGTGTGATTACATTGTGTTGCCGAAAAGGTTGGTGGCGTGAATGTAGTGTAGGTGGAGAGGGTGAGAGTTTTATTACTCTTCGTAGCAAACATGGTTATAAAAAAAGAGGACGAAGTGTTAATTCATCCTCTTCTCGAGTGAAAAAGAAAGTAGGTTTGGATAAGCCGAGATTGCGTTTAAAAAAGATGTTTTTTCGCCTAATGGGGGATGCAAGGGGCTTCAAGTCCCTTGCCCGCCGGAGGCATCCCGATCCATGCTAAACACGCACATTGTAGTCGTACGCTTTATATATCAAAACCGTTACTGACATAGCCCACGAGCGATAGCCCAGTTGATTTCTTCACATAGTCCAAGCGAACAACCTTTTTGGTAATTTGCGCATAGGGCAGGGTAATTTTTAATTACGAGGTCAGCTGACCCATGCGAAATGTACAGGTGCGGATTTTTTGGCGAAAGAGAAATCGCTTTGTCATAATCCGCAATCGCCATGTACGGAAGATTCGCACGGACGTAGGCAGTCCCTCTATCATGCAGGGCGACTACAAGGTTAGGATTTAACTTAAGCGCATCGTTGTAATACTGAATTGCTCCGAGTGTGTCTTTCAATTGAAACAGAAGAGTTCCTTTCGCGTGCAAAAGATTGGGTTCTTCAGGATCAAGGTTTAAAAGCATAGTGATCTTTTCTAAGACCTGTTTCGGCTTTTTCCACGCTCCTTGTGAATATTGCGGAACGATCTTTCGGTATGCTTTCAGAGCGCTAAGACGTCTTGCTGTCTTATCGAAAAATAACTTCAAATCAGAATCAATATACCGCAAATAATCGATGTGTTTATTTTGATATAGTGCATCGGAGTACTCTGCTAGTGCTGTTTCTTCCGCTACAAATATTGATTCATAGAGTTTTGAGCGACTTGTAGGCTGAAGAGCATCTCTTCGCTTTTCATCAAAGCGGGAAAGCGGGGAAATGGTAACTTCTGTACTGATGTAGTAATTTTCTACGTCATGTGACCGAAAGATTTTTGACCGGTGGAAGTTGTATAGCTGGTTAGCTGCAAGAGTCTCCTGCCGTGCACCGAGTGCAGGCGGGGTATCTGCCATCCATGCTAATTTTTGACGATGCTCAATCCATTGTGCTGCACGGGCAAAGGCACCATGAAGTGCAAAGGTTTCAGCAATCGCGGTAGCTGAAGACTCTGACATAGTGTAGCCGTATGGAATTTTAACGGTGTGTGACAGAGGTACTGGTGAAAGTCTTTCTGATGCAGCATGCGCTACCCCTGTCGCAAACAGGCAAAGAAAACTGACTATAACAATTGAAAAATAAAAACGTGCATTCTGCATGGGACTATTTGGCTGCAAAAATTACCGGAATAGCAGGGTTGATCGCTTCCTGAAGTAATTCTGCAAGTAATGGTTCAATAATGTTTGTGTATGGGACTCCCTGTTTTTCAACAGTGGATTTATAGGTGGTCGGCAAGCCGTCGTTCACAGCAATGGTGAGTGTAAGTTCCCCGCGGTATTTGCCAACAGAAAGTGGGACAATGCGAAGCTCTGCAATGGTTCCTGTTACGCGGACAGGAAATTTTTTAATTTGCTGAGTGCTCAGTACATATTCAACGGATGCGCCATGCCGAACTAATTCGTTTTCTACGCCTCTGGTAACCCATGCTGCAACATTGGAAACAGGGGTAAGTTCTTTGCCTTTATCCACCCCAAGTATTTTTGAAGAGCGCTTATCTGCAAATTGGACAAGCCCGATAGCATCAGTGTGTTGCACTTGGACAACTGGCAGATCTTTTTCTGGAACATACCGTAACCGAACCTGCGAAGAAGCACAGCCGGAAAGAATGAGCAACGCTGCACAAAGAATAAATACGAACGGACGATACATGCGAAACATATGGCCTCCTGAAATTTATATGGGCTGAAGGGGCAATAGTAGTCTTGTTAATATTTCTTTATCGGCAGAAAACGTTGTATCACTAAGGTATATTTCAATATCAGGTTTGTCCGCAGGAATTCTTCCGCTGGATGGCAACCATTCCCAGTATAGCTTGCTCCAAGCCTCTTCGAGGGTGTCGAATTTTCCCTGATGGGTGTACATGGCGAATTCTCCACCCGATACGTAACGTTCTTCTGCGATGCCCGAGATAATACAGTCTTCGGGGACGCTGACAGTGGCATCATAACGTCGTTGGTCTTTGGGAACTATTGAGGAGTCATGCCGTAAGCCTAAAAAGATACTGTGCTGTGATAACATATTATTTTTAGCTATCCAAAGGGATAGCTGGTTCCATGCTTGCGGCGCTGAAATTGTGTATGGACCGATTTCACGAACAGCAGCTACTCGAATATCGGGTAGCTTTTCAATAACAACTTTCATTCCAGAGTGCTCCTTGTAATGAGCTTAGTTGTATAGTGAAATGGTACGCAACAGCAACCCGAGAGTCACATTATTTGGAAAAAAAGCTTTCAAAGTACTAGCTTATGGAAGTGAAAATGCTGCAATAGGAATGTAAAATTCATCTTTTTGACATCTTGAGCTGTAGACAATAATGAAAATTGCGCAAAAAAAATGCATAAAACACTCGCAACTCCTGAGAATTAACAGTATTCAGAGCATTCGTTATTGACAAACGCACTAAGCTTTGCGATTGCTCGTTGCTGGCACGAGCCCCGATAGAAAATTATCGGATCATATGATCTGTTAAACTCATACATTATGTAATGGAGAACTTCATGACAAAAGCTGAATTTGTTGAAAAGCTTTTTACAAAAGCTAACCTTGCTTCTAAATCTCAGGCTGAAACTGTACTCGAATCTACCATCGAAGCTCTTACTGAAGCTCTCATGGACGGTGAGTCTGTAGTATTTACCGGTTTCGGTAGCTTCAAAGTTGTTGAGCGTGCAGCACGTAAAGGTCGCAACCCTCGCACTGGTGAAGAAATTGAGATTGCAGCAACTAAAGTTGTTAAATTTACTCCAGGTAAAACTCTTAAAGAAGTTGTAAAATAATTTAAGATAGTACCTGCTGTACGCAAGTAGTATCAACTTGTTTACACCGAAAGTGCGCCGAGCTTTCGATTGAATACATAGTGAAAATGTAACTGTAGTATTTGGTTGATGCTCCACCTTGCTATCGTAGCAAAGTGATTCGGTGTTTGAAATACGGTTGGATCTACTTTGTATTCAAACAAATTTGTTTTGAATATATAAATCCCGGACTGATTTGTTCAGTCCGGGATTTCTTATTCTCGATGGCTAGTTAAAAGGCTTCGTGTTGCACCAGCGTGATACATATATCCATCACGTTGGTTAGTGTGGGACCTGTTTGCAAAAGGTCGCCTGTGCCTTTTAAATAGTTGTATGAATCGTTATTTGCTAAATACAGTTGCGGGCTGATACTGCATGCCTTTGCACGCTGTAACGAGTCGGGGAGAGCAAATCCTCCTGCTGCATCAGTCGGCCCGTCGGAACCGTCAGTTCCGGCGCATAGCATGGCTATGTTCGGACATCCATCAAGGGCAACAGCGGCTGCCAGTGCCATTTCCTGATTTCGTCCACCAAGTCCATCCCCTGTCAGGGTAACAGTTGTCTCGCCGCCGGATAGCAGGCATAGCTTACCCGTTTGGGAGCTAAGAACGCTTTGGGCTTGCTTTGCAATATCAGCAGCAACAATGCGGGCTTCTCCGGACATACTGGATGTCACAATTTGTGGAGTATATCCAAATTGCTGTGCTTTGGCTGCCGCAGCATGCAGTGCCTGTTCATTCGTTGCGACGAGCACGTTTTGAACGGAATCAAATGCAGGGTCACCAACTTTCGGTGTTTCGCAAATTTTCCCTTCTACTCCGTTTTGAAAGTGCGTCAAGATGTTGACCGGAACGTTAGCTGTGAGTTGGTAGCGTTCTAAAATATTGATGCAGTCTTCGAATGTAGAACTATCCGGTGAGGTTGGACCAGATGCGATAACGTCCAGATCATCACCAACGACGTCAGAAATAATGAGAGCTGCGAGTGGGGCAGGGTAGGCTGCACGGGCAAGGTTGCCGCTGCCGAAGATCGACATGTGCTTACGGAGTGCATTAATTTCGTTGATTGTAGCTCCGCATTCTAGAAGAAGCTGCGTTACTTGTTTGCCTTCATCAAGCGATATGCCTTCCACAAGCGCGGGGGTGAGAGCGCTGGCTCCACCTGTGATGCAACAGAGCACGAGGTCGCGTGCTCCTGCTTTGTTTACCAGTTCAAGAATTGCTCGTGCTCCACGTTCACCATTCGCATCAGGAACAGGGTGGGCAGCTTCAATTGTGCGGACAATACGAAGAGGGACGGTATGCTCATATTTTACACAGATAATACCGTCGGTTATTCTGTCGCCTAAAATTTCTTCCAACTGTGCAGCCATGGGGGCAGCGCCTTTGCCTGCACCAACAACATAAATATTGTCAAAAGTGTCGAGGGGGTACGTAGCAGTATCAATATGCAATGTATCACCATCTCGTGATACAAACCTGCTAACGGCTTTATCCGGAGCAACTGCTGTAAGTGCTGCGCCCAGTATTTCGTGCAACATATCTTTTGGATGTGCGTTCATAATAGATTTTCTCTGAAAATAATCGGTTAACGAAATGATGCTGCGCAGCGAAAAAAACGTTCCGTTGTGCTTAGCAAGAAATAACCAAAATTCACACGCAAAAAGATCATTATGTAGTGAGCTGACATAAGCGGAAGTTGCAGCTTTGCAGATACCTCCTGAGTAAAAAGTGCTCTAGAATCGGGTTCCGACACTGTCGGATCAGCACAACAGGTTGGTGAACGAAGTCCTGCTGATACATGATAGTAAAATACGCCGCTTTTCCACAGGTGAAAAAGCGGCGTACAATAATAAGCTAGTTTGCTTCGTTTACAGACTCAGGTGCAGCTTCATCCGCAAACATGGCAGCATTGTATGAAGAGCGGACAAGCGGAGCACTGAACATGTGCTTAATTCCTTTGCTTCTGCCGTACTCTGCATATTCTTCGAATACGTCAGGGTGTACGTATCGTTCAACTTCCGGATGCAAGCGGGAAGGACGCATGTACTGACCTATCGTTACGATATCGCAATCAATAGCTGCGAGGTCATCGATAACTCCACGAACCTCTTCGTCAGTTTCGCCCAGTCCGACCATGAGACCGGATTTAGAGCGGCATCCTGCCTCTTTAACACGTTCAAGCAACGTCAAGCTCTGCTGATAATCAGCCTGAGGGCGGATGGCATCGTAATGCATCGGCGGTGTTTCGACGTTGTGGTTAATAATGTCCGGCTCAGCATCAATGACTATCTGTAAAGAAGCTTTATCCCCTTGAAGGTCAGGAATAAGAACTTCGATGCTACAGTCAGGAAGCGTATCGCGTACAGCCTTGATTGTTGCTGCAAAGTGATTTGCCCCACCGTCGGGTAAGTCATCACGGGTGACTGAGGTAATAACTACATGCTTAAGCCCAAGACGTTTGGCAGCTTCTGCCACGCGTGCAGGTTCTTCTGCGTCAAGTTTTTCAACAGGATCATTACTGATGTTGCAAAAGGCACAGTTGCGGGTGCATGTGTTGCCCATAATCAAAAAAGTAGCTGTATGCGATGTAAAGCATTCGAACATGTTCGGACACTTTGCACTCTGGCAGACAGTATTAAGATTAAGGTCTTTTACCAGCTCTGTTGTTGCGGTGTATGTCTTGTTGCAAGGTATTTTAACCCTGAGCCAAGGTGGAATCCGCAAATACGGTTTTGAAGGCTTCTGTGAGCACATGTTTTACTTCCTGCATGTCTATGTCATTGCGACCAAGTTCTTTTTCGAGCGATGTAGGCTCTGCATCAGCAAGACCGCAAAGAGTGATTAACGAAAATAAATCAACGTCGGATAAAACGTTAAATGCTAGTCCGTGGTAGCTTGTCCATTTCCGCATAGCGATGCCGATGGAACAGATTTTTCTGTTATCAATCCATACTCCGGGTCTGCCGTCCTGCCTTGTGGTCTGAAGACCATAGTGAGCGCAGGTTTGGATGACAACTTCTTCTAAATCGTGAAAGAGTCCGCGCATCCCACCCGGCTTTTTTGCTACACGAAAAATCGGGTATGCTACGAGTTGACCGGGGAAGTGGCAGGTTATGTTGCCGCCACGGGATGAATGGACAAGTTCTACATTCTGCTGTTGTAAAAATTCATCACTGACGAGCAGATTTTCTCTGCCACCGTTACGACCAAAGGTAATCACCGGCGGGTGTTCAAGAAGAAAAAGAGTCTCTTCTGCTCCGTCTACAACGTCTGCAAGAGTTTCTTTTTGAATTTTTTCAGCATCAGCGTAGGAAATGAGTCCAAGATCAACAACACGCATCGTTTTATCCTATTCAGCACCTATCCGCGCTTTGGAAAGACTTCCAGCGCGCCGGATTTAGCATCTCTTCGTGGTTTATCCTGCCATTCAACATCAATAAGACTGCCGCTTTCAAAGTTCTCAGCTTCGTGCAGCAGGGCGATACCTTTATGTGAGCAGGCATAACGGGCTTTTTGATTTCTGCCCGGAATAAGTACCGGATCAGAAAGCACGCGCACGTTCTCCGCATATTCAGGATGCGCTTTGCTTGCGAGTAAGAAGCTGAGGCTTACGTTTTTGCGGTTCATGCGGGCACGCTGTGTAAGATCGCGCAGCCACATTGGAGCATGGTCAGCTGTCATGTTAAAGTGACACCAGCCGCTCGCATTACGGTCAAGCATCGGGCATTCTACTTCATGCGGGCAGGGTGCTTGCGGTAAGTAGCCTTCTTCAATAAGCCCTTCACGGGTCAGACCGATAATTTTGCCGCCAAGTCGTGTGCCCGGTTCAACAAATAAAATGCTTCCGTCTTCTTTGCATGCCCGTGTCATGTTGTAGGCAAGCTCGAGAAAACGATCTTCCATGGTTTGCCCGCGGCTTGCGGAAAGCTCGTTCAGAACGTTTGCTCCGGCAACTAACGCCATTTTGCCGTAGTTGTTACGTAGGCTTTTTTCCAAAGTTTCACGAACCAGTTTGATTCGCCAAGGTCCTTTGCCCGGTTCAACACCAGCCATTGTTTCAAAAATACGTCGTCCGTGCTCCATTGGCTTTTTAGCAACGTCTGTACAGATGAATGTAAGCTTTTTGTTACGAAGGTCTGGGCGGCTGAGCCATAATGCTTGCACGAAGGTGAGCGGGCCGGAACCTAAATCTAAAATTGTGTCTCCATTTTTAAGCGGAATGTGCAGCTGCGGCAAAAGCCATGAAAGTCTGTACAGGTTCCACGGGAGAAAAAAACGCAGGTAAGCAGAAAGCGTACGGGGGGTAGCCCAGTAGTTGGCACGCATTCCGCCACGTTCGTTTGTCAGCATACGGGAAAGATCTGCCACAGCGTATGGCAGGTCGCGTTTATGAGCCGCTTTGAGCGGCATGGCTTTATGTAAAACTTTGTCGTAGCCGTCTAGGACGCTACGGATTTTAGCAGTAGGGAAAGAAAGAACTGTGCTCATATAAATGTAAAGCGCATGTGGCGCATAAATGTTTGGGTGAAGTTAGGGTCTGATGTCAGATCAACAGCTTCACAGTTTGTGGTTAGACCTTCTGCCACGTTGCGTAGGGTCGGGTCAATAAGCATCAGTTCAGCACCTTGCAAAGAGGTGTTGTTTACTGCCGTCACTCTGGAACCCATTCCTGCCGGAATGAAGCCTAACCCTTCTAGATCCTGCACTCCCGCGTGTTCTCCAAGAGCACCGGCAAGGTAAATATTTTTCAATTGTGATGCAGAAATATCTGCGGCTTCAAGAACACGGGTAAAGGCAAAGGTAAAGGCTGCTTTGACTTTTAAGAACTCTTCAATGTCTTCAGCAGAAAGGAACATGTTGTCCGGCAATGCTAAATGCTGGATGCCGTGACGAACTTCCAGACGCTCAGCCAGTCGGGAACCCATTCCTTGGCTTTGTTTTTCGACAAATAAACCGTCGTTGGAAATAAAGTTGATTTTGCGCAGAGCGTGAATAAGTGCCAGATATCCCGTTCCGCTGATGCCGTCTGCGTAAGTTGCTCCCATAACCTCAGGGACAAGTCCGGTTGGTGCAAGCTTGTAAGACGTCGCAATGCCCTTGCCAGCAGTTGCACCGTAATGCAGCCCCACGCCTTCCAGTGCTGGTCCTAGTGCAACACTGGTAATGATGTAATTGTCTGGACTGAGAGCAAGAATGAATTCTCCATTTGTACCCATATCAGTGAGAATAAAAGGATACTCGGGTTCATCTTGCAGTATTGAGAGTAGCCCTGCTGTTAAATCGCCTCCAACAAAAGGCGATGCTAACGGCGCAATATACGCTGGAGGTAAGTCGGCTATTTTTTCTATTGTACCGCCCTTGTATGTAAGTTTGTATGGAGCGGTTGCAAGACATGCTGTGTCGAGACCGAGCAGCAGGTATGTCATCGCAGGGTTACCCGCAATGGCAAGCGAATCTACGTTACCAAAAGAGTTGTCGGTCAGTTCTGCAATTAGCTCGGCAATTCTGCTGACAATAAGGTCTTGTAAAATTGTTTTTCCTGACTCTGTTGCCGCAAAGCTGAGACGGGACATGATTTCTGAGCCTGCGCCCATCTGCGGGTTTGGTTCAGAACCGGATGCTATTGTTTTTTTGCCGTCAAGCAGTGCCCAGTGCAAGCTGGTAGTACCAAGGTCAACAGCAAGCTGGAGTGATTTATTGTTCGATTCAACCGTGCCGACATGCTGCACATAAGGGTTCTCCGGTATCTCAATAACCATACCGTCTTCCGGTGCATGTTTGCATGCCAGACGCCATCCTGCATCGATGGCGTGTTCTTTAAGAATGAGCGTGTCAGATCCAACAGGCAGCGGAGCATTTTCTACAAAGCGTACTCTGCATTTCCCGCATTGACCCAACCCCGAACAGAGAGGAGGAGCAGGAACAAGTCCGCTGGTAAAAATAACCTGAGCTAATGTGTGAGGTTCTGCCTGAGAAACATGAAGGGACTTTTTCCGACCAGTGTAATCAATGATGGTAATCTGCATAGTAGAAAGACCATGCCACAAAACACTTCAGGATGAAAGCGGGACTATTCTTACTTTTAATCTTGAAGGTTGAGAATCTGTTTGAAAGCGGGTACGTTGCCTTAGTTTCTGTGAAGTCTTAATGGGGGAGTGTGGTTCCCTGTTCTTACGATAAAGCAAAGAGGTGGGGATGGACTTACTTTTATTAGGTTTCGGCGGGCTTGTGTTAGTGTGTCTGGCTGCGGGCGGAAACTTTTTTGCAACAGCTAAGATGAAAGAAAAAATTCATGCTACTAAGCACGCAAGGCGTACCTTGAATGATGATGTAAGCACACTTCAAGCTGCACTTATATCTAAGCGTGAAGAGAAAAAAATTGTTGTCAGTAAGCTGCGCATGGCTCGTATAGAATGTAAATCACAAAAATCAGGCGCAAGTTGCAATGCATCAGGTTCAGCTGAAGGACCTGAAGACAAGTTTGAGCATGAGCTTATCAATCAAAAAGTCATTACTCCTCGAGAATTAGAGCGAGTAAAGAAATATCGCAGGTCAACTTCTTGTCCTTATGGTGTGGCAGAAACAATTGTTATGCTCGGTTATGCAACCAAGGCAGAAGTAGATCAGATTGCTGTGCGTAGCTCGTAACAGAATAATTTGTCAGGATATTTTAAAGGGCGGAGACGTCCTTTTTTTTGGATTACTGCAACTGGCAATTGTTCAAAACAAGTGTGCTCTGATTATTGGCACTAATAGTGCATAAAATTTAATCAGGCACATATTGTGTCAAAAAATTCCTACTTGGTGCTCTCACCATGCGTAATGCATAGCGGGTACAGGTTTTCGGAGATACAGGACGTATGAATAAGATTTTAGCACAAGACGAAGTTGATGCTCTGCTACGGGGACTTTCCGGCGGGGAAATCGAAAGTGAATCGGATATTCCGACTGATGAGACTGGCATTGTAGCGTTTGATCTCGCTAATCAGGATAGAATTATCCGAGGGCGTATGCCTGTTCTTGAGATTGTAAATGACCGTTTTTCACGTCTTTGCACTAACGCACTTTCCAACGCTGTGCGTAAGCGTGTTGAATTAAACCCGATTTCGATTGATATGACGAAATTCGGTGACTTTATGCGTTCCTTGCCTGTTCCGACGAGTATCAATATTTTTAAAATGGAACCACTGCGCGGTAATGCCATAGTCGTTGTTGACTCTCGGCTTGTATTCGCACTGGTAGAAAATTTCTTTGGTGGTGCTGGCAGTCAGCCAAAAATTGAAGGGCGTGAATTTACCCGCATTGAGCAGGCTATTGTTGACCGTGTTATCAAAATTGCACTGGATAACATGGAAGAAAGCTGGCGTCCTGTACATGAGGTGAATCTGGAGCTTGTACGTTCAGAGATTAACCCGCAGTTTGCTGCGATCGTGCCACCAAGCGACGTTGTCGTTGTTATTACTTTTGAGGTAGAACTGGAAAGTGCCATTGGTTCACTTATCATGTGTTTACCGTATGCTACGATTGAACCTATTCGTTCCAAACTGCATGCTAGTTTCCAAACAGAACGTCTGGAAGTTGACCATGCGTGGGTTTCCCGCTTGAAAGAACGTTTGATGGAAACACCTGTTGATATGAAAATCCGTTTCGGTGAATCAAAAATTACTGGTAACCAGTTGCTTCGACTTAAAGTCGGCGATGTTCTTTTGCTGGATACCGATACTGAAGATTTGCTTGAAGCCACCGTTGAAGGCGTGAAAAAGTTCCATGGCATCAGCGGTACCGTGAAATCCAACAGGGCATTCCAGATCGTAAAAGAAGAAGAGCCAAGCTACACGTAGCTACTAATTATCATTAAAAATGTAATAGCTACAATGCACCAACAACCGTACAGTAATTCCTATACTGTGCAGAGGGCACGGTGCGAGTATATTGGACAAATGGTTATGCGTGTTCAACTGAAGGCCGGATTTATCCGGCCTTCTCTTTTGTCTAACGAAAAAGAGTGGTGTAATCTTTTGGCAATTCTAATGAAAGCACAGCGAGGGGAACGAATGAAGAAATATACCCGGCGTACACAAAAAGGGTGAGCTACCTATGGGCGCTCACCCTTTTTTGCGTATTTAACATTGTGTGAACCTGCTTTGTAGGCTCGTATTCGGAAAGCAGGACATGGAAAAACTAGTAACTGTTTTTCTTTTTAGTAAAAGACCTTATGCATTGATAAACCGCATGCAGGTGCAGTTGCAGGAGCGGCTGTGCGGTCTTTTGCTGCTAGCAGCTCCGGTACAGAGTCCGGTGCAATTTTGTGCCTACCGCACGCAACGAGTGTACCCATGAGGTTTCGCACCATCTGTTTTAAAAAACCGGATGCTTCGAATGTCCAGACAAGCTCGTGTGGCAGGCAAGACCTTTGTGCATATTCAGGGCAGTTGTGGGAAATACGGGTCACTGTACGGACGGTGTTCGTAATTTCAGTTCCTGCATTCTGATACGTTGCAAAGTCATGCTCACCAAGCAAGTGGCTTGCAGCAGCTTCCATGGCTGCAATGTCCAATGGACCGACTTTCCATGCGAAAGGGTAGCGATGGGGAAGTATAAATTCGCTTTTTAACCACAGTGTGTATGTGTAGCTTTTAGCTTTTGCACTGAAGCGGGAGTGAAATTCGTCGTCGACTATTTCAACACTCGTAACAGCAATATCGTGCGGTAATTTAGTCGTAAAAACTTTTTGCCAGTTAACACGTGCCCAGTTTTCTGGCAGGTCGAAATGAGCTACTTGCTCATCGGCATGTACGCCGGAATCAGTGCGACCGCTGCCATGCACTCTAACAAGAGTGCCGGTGACAGCGGTCAAAACTTTTTCAATTTCGCCTTGTATTGTCGGTTGGGGGTGTTCAGCTCTTGGGGGTTGAAGCTGCCACCCCACGTATCGGGTGCCAATATAGGCGACAGTGATTTTTATGCGAGGCATTCTCTACTCAAATGGTAACTGCATATTAGTCAGCGCTTCAGAAAGGCGTGCTGCCTTGTCAGCTCTAACATATGTCAGGATTTCACCTGCTTTACGTCCGCGCATGCCAGCCAAAATTTTAACAGAAATTTTTTCATCGAGGGTCTGGATAACCTGAGCAGCTTGTTTTGCTTTCATGTTGGAATACACGTCAACAAGGTGCTTCATTTTCTTATCCTGAGTTTCTTTAGCATTTTTCAACATAATCTTGAGACGCTTCTCAAGTGCTTGTAACTCAGCAAGCTTACCATCGATTGTAGTTTGAAGTCTGGCAAGTTCCTGCTCGCGTCTGTTCAGCTCAATCTGTTTGCTCTTGAGCAAGTCGCGAGTCATGGAGTCTTTAGCAACAGGCTTCGGAGCAGGCTTTTTAGGCTCTTCTTTTTCTTCCGCATGCGCTGCTGTGGTAGTAAGCGTTGCCGTTGGAGTTGGCAAGTTCTCTTTTGCCTGTGCGAAGCGCTCTTCAAGAGTCATAGAAGCTTTTTCTGCGACTGTTTTAACCGACTTCACCGGACTCTGCGGTAAGAGTGTTGCAAGCTCATTGTCTGCATCAAAAACAATGGAGCCGACAAGTATGAGTTTAAACAGGATTGCACAACCAAGAAGTTTGCAAATTTTAGAAAGCTTGCGGCTTGAACCTGAGTGTTGCTGTTTCGTCGAGTTGCAATTGTTCTTTGATCTTTTCTTCATGTGCGTGTCGCTTTGCTTGATTTTCTTTTAGTTTTTCCAGTAGCTTTTTTTCCTGAGCTTTCTCAGTCAAAACTTGCCGTGCAGAGTTCAATTCCTGTGCAAGAGTGAGCAGGCGATGTTCAGCAGTGCTGATATCCTGACGTACTCCCTGAAGGAAGTTCCGAATAATCCATGTTTGAGCAGGGTCAGTTGTGGTGCTCATCAGTTCCTGGTTGTCGGCAAGAGCTTTGCGTAAGCCGTCAACACGTTGTACTTGCTTTTGGTACTTTGCTTGTACCTCGGCAAGTGCAAGCTTGGCCTGATCTTCCAGTTGCGTGCGGTATTCGAGTACTTGCTGCAACTTGAATTTAAATGGTGCCATAAGCCTTCCTAGTGGTGTCAACACAATGACATGTTACCCGTGTTATAATAGGTATAGCATGTACTGTGCCGAAACTGCTTGTATGTGTGTTACGACTTATGAGAACTGGAAAAAAATGAGGGGATTTTTAGATAAGGGGTGCAGTGACTAGAGGTATCTTTTCCCGCTGATAACAAATTCAGGAGAAAAGATACCAGCAGTACAATGTGCTATTTAGAAAGATATCCTAAATAAGAAACGCTAGCATGGCGGCAAGTTCTCCGCCGATAACGGTTGCGCCAAGAAAATCACCGTTGATACCGCCTTGTAGTTTAGCGAGTCGGAGATATGACCATAGCATCAAGGCACAAAGTAACGTTGTGTATAGTGTCGGGAGTAAGCCGCATAGGATAGTACCAGTTATAACGGCAAGTGTTGTCTGAATAACGACAGTCTGTCTGGTGGCTCCTTGCAGAAACAAGCGTCCTTGTGTCGAACTTTTGGGTGCGTCGGAAAGATGTCCTATAATGACAGAAGCAACACGACCTGCAATAGGGGCAAAAATAAGCACCTGCCAATTGCTGGTAGCAAATAATTCGTGCGCGAGAATTGTTTGCCCCAGTATTCCAATTACCATTGCAATGGCACCGAATGCACCAACGCGGCTATCCTTAACAATTTCCCAGAAACGTTCGCCCTGTGCGCAGCTTCCCCATCCATCCCATATATCCGCCCAGCCGTCCCAATGTAGTGCACGGGTGACCCATATAGACAAGAATACCCATAACCATGCTTGCACCCACGGGTGGTGCGAAAAAGCTCCAACCGCAAAAGGAAGAGTTATGACTATGCCTACCGTAAGCCCTACGGCGAAAAATTGGCGCATGGTGGCGGCTATCTCTTCATTTGTGCACATCCGCGGAGAGCCTAGTCGTGTCATAAAACTGAGTGCGGTGGTGTATTCATTCCAAAATCGTATTTGCATCAATTAAGCTCTGGTGACGTCGAAAGGTGAATTGTTACATGGTCGCCAAGGGAAAGATTCAGTAGTTCTGCGGCGGAACACATATTACAAGCAATTTCCAAATAGCCCTGACTGCCACAAATAATGCCGATTTGGTTGTGCTTTAATTCAGCGTAGGCAGTGATATATTGCAGTGCGCGTTTTGTCTGGGTGCTAACTGTCAGCTCGCCGCCCCTTTCAATTCGTTTATGCCATTTGGGGATTGGTAGGTTGAGGACAACATTGCCAAAGGTATCTATGTGCAACACATGAGTATGGATAGTGTTGTCTTGCTCTTGTGCTGTTGAGTCGCGTTGGCAGATAATGTTTTCTGCTAATGCGTATCCCCTTTTTTCCATGTATGAATCCAGCATAAAATCACTACATGTTTTTTCGACTGTGTGATTTTCTTTTTTACAGTCCTGCGTTGAGTTTTTGCTAAATGGAACTGGTGTGACATGCTCACGGACTGAAGGTTGCTGCGTAATGAAATTGGCTATATCTGCTGCCAAGGGAGAAAAAAGCGTTCTGCCGTGAAAAGTACAAGAGTGTGCCGTATATTTGAGCGGAAGTTGATTTTGCTTGATACGATAGACTTGAGCCTTTTTGTATCGGGCATGTAGTAAGGAAAGACAACCGTTATCTGGGGCTAAGATGGTTCGATTGCCGATGACCATGCAGAGTATGTCACGCGTGGTTCCCACGCCAGGGTCTACCACACAGATTGTGATGGAGTACGGTGGCAGGTGATCGATTGTTGAATCGAGAAAAAAAGCTGCTTGGGTAATATTGTGCGCTGAGACTGTGTGGGTAATGTCAAAGATTGGATGGTGAGGGGCGAGCGTTGCAAGCACCCCTTTCATTTGCGCAACATATGGGTCGGTAGTGCCAAAGTCTGTTAATAAAAAAAAGCTAACTGCCATTGTTTTCCCCTAAAAAAGTAGAAAAGTAGGCATCCACCATAACGTTTTTACCCCATATACAATAGTATACGGGGTAAAAAAGAAAATTTGATTGAGTTACCTATGCAATATGTAATTTAACCCCAAATGTACTATTTAGTATTCGGATGAGTAATGTTGAAAGAGAGCGCGTACAGATGGTGGAAAAAGTCTACATATTCAACATTTACATGATCCGGCACAGTGATTCGGGATGGAGCAAAGTTTAAAATGCCATTAATGCCAGCTTCAACAAGGTGGTTGGCTGCACGCTGAGCACGCTCCGGCGGAGTTGTAATGATACCAATTTCAGCACCATTATCGCCGATCATTTCTCGTAAACGTTTTGTACAAACAACTTCAAGTCCAGATACTTCTTCACCAATTTTAAACGGGTCACAATCAAATGCGCCGACAATGTTAAAACCGCGAAGGCGGAATTCTTTATGATTCAAAAGAGCTTTGCCAAGGTTACCGACGCCGACAAGAACAGTTCTCCATTCTCTGTCAACACCAAGAGCACTGGTAATGGAAGCTATAAGGTTTTTTACGTAGTAGCCTACGCCTCGTACTCCGAATTCTCCGAAGTATGCGAGGTCTTTACGTATCTGGGAAGCGTTAACATTGCACGCTTTTGCAAGCGGCTCTGAGGAAATAACTTCAGTACCTTCTCGCTGAAGATTCTCCAATACTTGAACATATACGGCCAGTCGCTGAATGGTCGCTCTTGGAATATGTTCACTTTTTTGACGTGGCATGAACGCTCCAAATTTGTGAAATAATTCTCATGGTTTAAAGTAAAAAAGAGGAGACCGAAGACGGCCTCCTCTAAAAGGCAGGTTGTAGACTTATGCAGTGAGAAGCATAAGGTTAACAACGAGAGCGTAAATGGAAAGGGATTCTACGAATGCCAGACCAAGAATGAGAGCAACAGTAATTTTGTTAGATGCTTCTGGGTTACGTGCAGTACCTTCACAAGCAGCTTTCAGACCGAGACCCTGACCGATACCACAACCAGCAGCAGCAATAGCCATGCCGAGAGCAGCACCGAAGTAAACGAGATCGCCGTAGGTGTTAGCACCTTCTGCTGCGAAAGCAACAGCTGCGATAGAGATCAGAGCAACAGTGTTGAGAGCAATCATAAGAAACTTACGCATTTTGAAACACTCCTAAAATTATTTTATGTTAGTTGGTCGAAGACCATTTCCCCCGGTAACAAGGCAATGAGCTGTGACTAATGTGCGTGCTCAAGAGCGCCTTTGAGGTAGATCATGCTGAGCATGAACCAAATAAATGCCTGCAAGCACTTAGCAAGACCGAACAAGAAGTAGATCGGAATAGTACCTACGATAGGTGCTAACAGGAAGAACAGGATCAGAACAATTTCTTCACCTCTGATGTTACCGAAGAGACGGAGTGTCAGAGAAAGTGGACGAGCACAGTGAGAAATAAGTTCGAGTGGTAACATCAACGGAGACAGCCACCAGAATGGGCCGCAGAAGTGTTTGATGTAACCGGCACCCCAGCGTTTGAGGCCGACCCAGTTGTAGTAACCGAAAGTAAACAGGGCCATAGCAGCGTTCGTGTTAACGTTCGCAGTCGGGGCATCGAAGCCCGGAATCAGACCCATGAGGTTCATGGTAATAATAAAGAGGAACAGTGCGATAAGAACATGGAAAATTTTTCTTCCATCTTCACCGATGTTACTCACAACGAAATCTTCAAGACCCCCAATGATGGTCTCAAAAACATTTTGTAACTTTCCGGGGACAATTTTTATTTGTCCGCGCACAAGGAAGGCCAAACTGAATAGAATTGCCATAGCGATCCATGTGTAAAACACATGGCTAAAATTGACTACTTCCCCGTTGATTGTAATGCTGTCCATGCCTGCGAGAGGTGCGAGCAGCAACGGATGAGGCAAACCACTTGCCATATCCCTAAGCCTCCTTGGTTTTCCGCCCATTTTGTTTGGAAATCATCCAAATGAGCATCGTTACCATACTTGTAGCCAAACCGGACACAAGCGCCATCATAGGAACATGTACCTTTACAATCAGAGCGGCAATAACCACTCCGACAATAAGCAGGCGTCCATAAAATCTGAATAGCATTCCCCACAGCATGCTTCGGTCATATTCTCGCAAGATGATTTGCTGAATAAACTTGGCAACTGAAAAGAAGCTGTACGTGGCTATTACTGCCCCAATTGCAAATGTAATTGGCCACATGCTAAACCAGACCGTGCAAAGTGCTGCTACTATGGCAATGCCGCAGAGTTGAATCTGAATGCGAAGAATCGAGCGGATATCAGGCAGCCTGAACCCTTTTGAGTACAAGCGCTTTTCAATCTTTTCGCTGAAATCTTTCATTATCTTCTCTTTCCTGATTCCTCATTACCTTTTTGGTGTCAGCATACACAGCTTTGAAACCGGCAATTACACCGAGAATCAAAAATATTATGAACATCCAGGGTTTTGTCCCTAACCAATCATCCAGAAAATAGCCTGCCACCGCCCCCACTGCGGGGTGTGATACCATATGTAGACCAATCGTTCCGACCGTTCCCATTGTATCGACGTATTTTCCGGGATTAGCTCCCTTGTTTTTCTTAACGACCATAAATGATTTCCCTTAGCATGCGAAAGTGCTGCGTAAGCTAGACCACTTCGTGCAATCGTTCACAAGTTGGTTTGGAGTTATCACGCACGATACTCTGCGTCAACTTATGAAGCTGCTTTTTTGTTCTTTTTTTCACACAAAACAAGCGGTTTGAGTGTGCAAACAATAGCGCGCTGCGCCTTGGTTCAAAAGCACTTTCGGGCTGAAAAAAGGTTGCGCTGAGCATGTGAAATTTCCCTGTTACAGCCATCTGTCAACATGGTTTTAGTGTAACATAGGTAGACGGGGTGGTGCTGGAAAGAGTGAAAGTGCTATGTCCACTCTTTCCAGCGGAGGTGTTAATTGATGAGGTCGAGTCGCACAATGTTTTCGATGTGCGCTGTCTGAGGGAACATATCAACAGGCTGGACAGCCGTAACTTTATATTGCTTGCTGAGTGTCGCTATGTCGCGTGCCTGTGTTGCCGGATCGCAAGAAACATACACGATACGCTTAGGTGATCGTTTCATGAGCAGCTCGACCACTTCCGGATTCATGCCGGAGCGTGGCGGGTCAACGAAGACAACATCGGGCTGAGACGGTTCGTCGGAAAGAACATTGCGAACATCTCCGCTTACGAATCTAACGTTGCTGATGTTGTTGATTGTGGCGTTTTCGTTGGCAGATGCGATAGCTTGCGCGGTGATTTCCATTGCGAATACATCTGCGGCATCAGGGGCGGCTGTAAGAGCAATGCCGCCAACACCACAGTATAAATCCCAGACATTCTCAGTGCCGCTCAGTTCTGCAAGGTCAACAGCTTCACCGTAAAGGCGTGCTGTTGCATCAGTATTAACCTGAAAGAAACCGTCAGCATGCGATGAAAGAGATAGAGATGGTCTGCTGTTTTCGAAGTTGAGGACTTCGGTCAGTGATTTTTGTCCGAGAACAACAAATGTCTTTTCGCCGTATGCAACCTGAGTTGTATGGGTGCGGAGGGAGTGGATGAACGTTGTCACATTCATACGTTCCTGCAACAGCTGCCCCAATTGCTTGATAGCGCGGTGCTGCTGGTCTCCGTTAGTTGTGTCCTTTGTTGTAATTACCTGTACCATGCACTGGTTAGTGTGCTTGGTTTCGCGGATAACAAGAAAACGTAGATATCCACGGCGGGCATTTGCATCGTATGCGGTAAGAGCCGGTGTCGCATTAACGAACTCGCGCACGAGGTTGAGAATCTCTACTGTGCGTTCGGTTTGTAAGTAGCATTCCTGTAAATCTACAACATTATGAGTGCCGTAGCGGCGAAGACCTACAACGATTTCACCGTGTTTGTCTCCAAACGCAAATTCCATTTTATTGCGGTAGTAAAATGTTTCAGGCGAAGGAATCGGGTCATTGATGTCAATGTTTTCTGCGCCAGCAATGCGCTTCAAGCTGTCAGAGACAAAACGTTTTTTCCATTCAAGCTGTTTTGCGTAGTCCATATTCTGCCATAAGCAGCCGCCGCAAACACCAAAATGGTTGCAGCGAGGGGTGATTTGGTCTGGAGCATCAGAGATAACTTTTACAAGAACAGCTTCTGCAAATCGTTTTTTCTTTTTAGTTATTTTTACTTCAACAGTCTGGCCTGGCAGCCCTCTGTCCATGAAAATTACCATACCGTCTAAACGTGTGAGTGCTTTCCCGCCAGTTGCAAGAGCATCAATGGTTACGGTCAGGGTGTCGCCCTTGGCAAACTGTGAATCTTTGGTTGTCATATGAAGTCCGGTAAAATAAAAGATGGGAGAAAAGGTTAGAAAAATTAATTATGCCTACTGCCACAAGGAGTTTGTGGCAAAAAGATTTTGTGTTTTGGCAAAACTGATCTTGACATTTTCACTAAATAGCGCAACTACTTTTTTTGCGTTGCAGGGGTCAATGGAAAGAGTAAAGGAGTGGAGCTATGTTAGGTGAGCTTTTTGAAGGCATGATGCATTCAACCCCACAGGGCTTTGTGGGTGTAGGTCTTATTTTTATTTACTTTGTGGTCATTTTTTCCACTGCTATTTATCGTGTGAAAAAAGGCGAACATCTCGACCATTAAAATCTTGATAATGGGATAACCCCCCGTTATTTCGGTTTTCCGAAAGATTTTGCACAAAGAAAAAGACCGTCTTGTCTATACGAGACGGTCTTTTTCTTTGTTTAAAACAAGGCGTTCTAGCAAAATAGCCAGTCATACTCTTTGTGTCTATGCTGCAAGCAAGGGTATGCGTAACATATTAAGATTGTGCACTATGCTTCGACCAAGCGCATCAGGTATTGACCGTAATCGTTTTTGAGCATCGGTTCAGCGAGTTTTTTGAGCTGATCCTTTGTGATGTATCCCTTGAGATATGCCACCTCTTCAATGCAGGCGATTTTCAGTCCTTGTCTGTTTTGGACTGTTTGCACAAATGAAGATGCCTGCTGCATGGAATCAAAGGTTCCGGTGTCCAGCCATGCCATTCCTCGTCCCAGAAGCTCGACTTTCAGAGTTCCTTCCTGAAGATACATGTCCACAATATCGGTAATCTCAAGTTCACCTCGTGGTGACGGTTTGATCTGCTTGGCAAATTCTACCGCACGATTATCGAAGAAATAGAGTCCCGTTACTGCATATGATGAGCGGGGCTTCTCTGGCTTCTCCTCAACGCTTATCGCATTAAAGTCCGCATCAAATTCAACAACACCGTAGCGTTCTGGGTCGAGTACGTGATAGCCGAAGACAATGCCGCCGTGTGTTGTTTTTGCACAACGCTCCAGCATTTCTGTCAGCCCGTCACTGTAAAAAAGGTTGTCCCCAAGGATAAGACTGACGGGGGAGTCGCCAATAAATTCTTCTGCAAGAATAAAAGCTTGCGCTAACCCCTCAGGCTTTGGCTGTTCAATGTATTCTAAATTTAGCCCCAGCTGAGAACCGTCCCCGAACATTCCTTTGAACCGTGGAAGATCTTCCGGTGTAGAAATTATACAAATGTCACGAATGCCAGCAAGCATCAGTGTAGAAAGCGGATAGTATATCATCGGCTTGTCATATACCGGCAACAGTTGCTTACATACCCCGCGGGTAATGGGGTAGAGTCGTGTGCCGGAACCACCAGCGAGGATAATGCCTTTCATAAAATTATGTCCTTGTTCGTCAATATGATCTGGGTAGTGTATTTACGTGCTGCAACCTCCATTCGCAACCTAATTTTGTTAGAATAATTGTTGCGCTATGCCATTCAAGGGGTGAGCGAGAAAACCTATCGAAATAGCAGGAACTATCCTATGTTTAATATGAAAAAATGCGTATGGTTCCCGAGTGCGGTTTGGTTGCAATCATCACGTAGGTATTGGCTGGGGGGCTAATCCTGCGATCGGGAGTTACATATGGAACACCGGAGCGGTCTCAATACGTTGTCGATATTTTGCAGGGGGCTTTTAGGGATATTTGTTGCTGTGGCTGTTTTGCAAGTGATGACGGTGCGCAGCACTGTGGATGATACCTCTGCGTTAGCTAGCTCCTCGGTAGATGCTGCATTGTATTTTGCGCCAGAAGTCTTTGACGGTTGGTGTGTGCTACAGGGTGACGAACGGGAAAGTATCGATTCTATCAGCTATAATGAATCTGGCTGGAATTCAGACTGGTTGCATCATGAATGTATGTTCTTGTTACGAGATAGGAGGCTTGCTGCGTTTGATTTTTCGTATAGTGCGATGAAGGTTGCAGGGCAGTTTCATTTGAGACGAAGTCAGCATCAAACGACGTATGTCAGTAGCAATGATGCAGCGGGCTGTAATGAAAAAGCTGATCAGGTGCTGGTAGCGGATGCGAGTTCAAGCGGGGGCAACGCAAAACGGTTAGAATCTGAAAAGAGTCCGCTTATTACCGTCAAGGAAGCTACAGCAAGTATTCAGAATGTCTCAACAGCGAATCAGCGTACTGCAAGAGAAAAGGAGCGGTTGCGGAAACTTAGAGCTTTTCTTTTCTGGGCGTATGCTGCACGGCATCCTAAAGCTGCTACGGGCAGAGTTTTGTTAGCTGACGAAACACCAGATTTTACTTTGCGCTACGACAGAGATTAGCGCTCCACCCTAAATCTTCACGAGTGTGGTGTGTGGATGTCGTGGGTGCTGGCGAACATGTATTTGCATTTTTCATTACACGTAAGCAGGTGTTGTCATTGTTGCAAGGAGCTATGTTTTATTCCGCAAGAAAAATGGAACAAAAGTGCATTCAGTGAAAATGATATACCTTGAATGATGATTACATCAGATTTGCAAAATATAAGGTATTGCTTTCTAGCGTGATTGGCAGGAATAGCGTGTGTTTTTAGGTAACTATATTGAATTGCAGAGATGTATCAGTCTTAACAAAGATGTGGCGATAATTGCCCAATAAAAAAGCCCGCTTTCTGCCACGAAAGCGGGCGAAATGTTAGACAGGGCTAGTGTGCGGTTATCCGGAAAGTGGAGAAGAACCGGATATGCTTAGTAAAAATCGTTATCGTATCTCATCTATACTAAGCCACTAAATGCTCATGCCTTACAAATTTCTATTGTCGACGCAAACCGGAAAGAAAACCAAGTGGAGTTAGTCATCTTTCGCTCCAATAACACAGCCTGTATGGAACAAGTTGTGCGTTTGCATCAGCAATGTGATTGTTAGATACGGCTATTTTTTTCAAGATGCAAGTAGTAAAAAGCGCATAGTTACATGAAAATGCTGCTGCAAATTGTATTGTGTTAAAAAGACAGCATATTTTGTTTTGAATAATGTAACTGTGTTACTATGTGTTTCACGGTCTGGAAACGGTTACCTGCCAGCTATGTCAAGTAAACACAGCAGTAAAAATGTGCAGCAGTGTTACCTTTTATGATTGAAAATGTAAAAAAATGAGTCTTCACATTTTTTTTATAACCACGAATATCTAATAGAATGGTGGTCGTGTTGTTTGCGGAAGGGAAGACTTTGCAAGAAGTCAGTTACGGTCGCATTGAGCAGAGAGTTTTGAAGGAGTGGTGAGAGTAAAATGCAGCTATCATGATGAAAGCGTGTGTAAGCTATCGCTTCTTAGGATTCTGTGCTGTATTGAAATGGAGTGCTATATCTATGGAGTGGCGTTTTTTGCAGATTGCATGACTCGGCATATAGGAATGGAGTTGCTGTTTAGACGTTGAGATAAAAAAAGTAGCCCTGACGGTTGTCAGGGCTACGATATATATTGATAAGGAAAAAATCCTTACTATAAGCAGGGTCCGGAGAGAAAAGCCTTGGGGGAGGGCCTTGGTGCGGTACTTCTCTCCGGACACGAGATGAGACACACTCAGTAAGTGAGTACTAGAACGGTATGTTGCTGTCAGTTATAATTTTTTTTTCGAGCAATGATATATTCTGCTCGAGATTTTGGACACGCAGGTTGTAGATTTAACGCGGTGTCTAACGCGGAGTAGTGACTTTTCTGTTGGTCTTGCCGGATAAAAAGTGTAAATAGATACTTGTCAATTGCGAAACCGCATGATAGGGCATTGCTTCCCTTTTGACATTGCTCTTAAAAAAGCAAACCAGGTTGACACCCTTTCCTTGGAAAGAGGTATAGTCTACCTTTCTTTCTTTGGAGGATAAATATTATGTACGCAATCGTCGAAACTGGCGGTAAGCAGTTCCGTGTTGAAGAAGGCGGAAAAATTTTTGTTGAGAAGCTCGAAGCAGAAGCTGGCAGCGAAATCGTTCTCGATAAAGTTCTTTTGGTTGGTGGTGATGAGCTTTCCGTAGGCGCTCCTTACGTTGAAGGCGCAAAAGTTACCGCTGAAGTGCTCGAGCATGGCCGCGGCAAGAAGATCGTTATCTTCAAAAAACGCCGTCGTCACGACTCCCGTAAAAAGCAGGGTCACCGTCAGGCATACACTGCTCTTAAAATCAAAGGCATCGAAGCCTAGTAAATTTTTGAAAGGAGTGTAATCATGGCTCATAAGAAAGCTGGTGGTAGTTCCAGAAACGGCCGCGACTCAAACGGCCAACGACGTGGCGTTAAATGCTACGGTGGTCAGAATGTTATTGCTGGCAACATCCTTGTTCGTCAGCTTGGCACCAAAGTTTTCCCTGGTGAAAACGTAGGCATGGGTAGAGACTTTACCCTGTTCGCAAAGGTTGACGGCGTAGTTAAGTACGAAAAGTACATGCGCAAAAAAGCTGTGAAAACTCGTGTAAGCATTGTTCCATTTGCTGCTGAGTAATCCACTTTTATAGTGACCTGACAGGCGGAAGTCGCAATGCGCTTCCGCCTTTTTTTGTGTATAGAGCGGGTTTTTACTGCGGACAAGATTCTGTAACCGTTCATGGAATATCTCACCCTGTACGCACGCGGGCACATGCGATACAATTTCGCAAAAATTCAACCATAATACAGATTGATGGCAAATCCGAATATACGGTGGAGCTCTCAAAAAAGTCAGATGATATTAGCGGTGTGCATACACCGTTCCTGACTTTGTATCCTTCCTGACAGTACACTACGTACCTGAATCTGAAACGAGAGCACCTTGGCATCAATCGTAAAGTAGGCAACTAATTATGCGTTTTGTAGATGAAGCTATCATCAATATTCGTGCTGGCAAGGGCGGCAACGGCTGTGTTTCTTTCCGTAGAGAAAAATTTATCCCGAAAGGTGGACCGGACGGCGGTGATGGCGGTGACGGTGGCAGCGTGTATGTGCGCGGCTCTTCCAAGCTTCTTTCTCTGTACGACTTCCGTCTGAAGCGTAACTACGCAGCAGAAGGTGGTCACTCCGGCGGCGGCAGCCAGATGTTTGGTCGTAAAGGTAAAGACCTCATTCTCGATCTGCCTGTCGGTACTCTTTTATACGCTATCCGCGAAGATGGCGTAGAAGAACTTGTGGCTGACCTTTCTGAACCGGACGAAGAAATCCTTCTTTGTCGCGGTGGTCGTGGCGGTCACGGTAACGAATTTTTTAAATCAGCAACAATGCGTACTCCACGCTTTGCCCAGCCGGGTGAAGAAGGCGAATCTATTAAAGTCCGCCTTGAGCTTAAAATTCTTGCTGATGCGGGTCTTCTTGGTCTGCCAAATGCTGGTAAATCCACATTTATTTCAAAAGTATCTGCTGCTCGTCCGAAAATTGCAAACTATGCATTCACGACACTTACTCCAAACCTCGGGGTAATGATTAACGAGTATGACACTGACCAGCGTATGGTTATTGCAGATATTCCGGGTTTGATTGAAGGCGCTCACGAGGGACAGGGGCTTGGTCACCGTTTCCTTAAACATGTTGAGCGAACCCGTTTCCTTGTCCATATTCTTAGTATTGAAGATGTTGACCTTGAAGATCCTTGGTCCGGCTTTGATCTCATCAATGAAGAGCTTGTGAAGTTTGATGAGGTTCTCGGTGATCGCTTGCAGCTTCAGGTTATTAACAAAATTGACCTTGCTGATGACGAGATAGTGGAGCATCTTAAGGAAAAAGCTACAGAAGATGGTCGTACCATCTACTTCATGTCCGCGCTCAACAATGTTGGTGTGGAAGAAGTTGTAGAAGAGATGTGGAAGCTTCGTGATACACTCGACATGAGCGCGCCGGTCAACACCGCACGTGCATGGGAGCTTGACGACGAAGACGAGGACGATGAAGACTTCTCTGATGTTGAAGTTGTCTGGGTGACTGAAGAATAAAACGCAGGTGAATCATGGATTGGGAGCAGGAGCGCGAGCAGGTTCTGAATCGGGCTAAATGTGTTGTTGTTAAAGTCGGTAGCGCTGTCCTTACTTCCGGATTGGGAGTAGACCTTACAGTTATTAAAAATCTTACACGGCAGTTGGCGCAGTTGCATGACCGTGGAACGCAAGTTGTGCTGGTTTCTTCCGGTGCAGTTGCAGCAGGGCGCACTGTTCTTAAAACATGTTGTGAGATTAAAGGCGTGCCGGATAAACAGGCGGCAGCTGCTGTTGGTCAGGGACGACTCATGCATTTCTACAATGAAGAGTTTACCGCTAACGGAAAGATGTCTGCGCAGGTTTTGCTAACCCGTGACGATCTGAAAGACAGAAACCGCCTTTTGAATGCGCGCAATACTTTTGCGTCGTTGCTTGCATGGCGCGCTATCCCGATTGTGAATGCTAATGATACTGTTGCAACAGCAGAACTGGCATTTACAGATAACGATAACCTTGCCTCTTTGCTTCTCAATGTTGTGAATGCGGATTTATATATCAATCTGACTTCAGCCAGAGGTGTGTACACATCAAATCCAGACGGTGACCCGAACGCAACGCCGATAGAGGTGATTGAAGATATTCAATGCCTTGATCTTGAGGCGATGTGCGGTGGAAAGACCACTGTCGGCACAGGTGGCATGCTTTCTAAGCTGACTGCCGCAGGTCGTGCTGCACAGTTAGGTGTCCCGACGCTCATCATTTCTGGTCTTGAAAAGAACGCTATTGTACGTGCTTTCTCAGGAGAAGAGATGGGTACGTGGGTTCGACCAGATAGTAAAAAAGTTTCCAGACGCAAATTCTGGCTTGCGTATCATTCTGACCCTGAAGGCTCTGTTATCGTAGATTCCGGTGCAGAAAAGGCTCTTGTGGAGCGTGGTAAAAGTTTGCTTCCGGCAGGCATTACCCGCGTTGACGGAGTATTCAGTCAGGGTGCTCTGGTGCGTGTTGTTTCAGAAAATGATGTTGTTATCGGCATGGGGCTGTCAAATTATTCCTCCGGTGATTTAAAAAAGGTTCTCGGAAAGCATAGCGATGAACTTGAGGAACTAATGGGTGCCAGCTGCTATACTGAAGCAATCCATCGAGATAACTTGCTTATGGATGCTGTTGTTTAACGAAGTCTTACGCCCTGCGATTCTGTCGCAGGGCTTTTTTTATGTAGAAAAAAGTTAGTTGGACGCTAGATAGCTTAACGTTCGTATATTTCTTTTATGTAGACATGTTCGTTGATACTTGCCCGTAAATATAAGACGTTTTATTACAGATTCTCAAAAGGGGAGTAAGCATAAGCACTATGATTGCTACCCCTGTATTATTTTGACTGTCCGGCTGGATTAGGTTTTGGGCAGTTTCTAGGAGAGAGTAAATGCAAAATCATCCATGCGTGCTGACGATAGCCGGTTCCGACTCTGGCGGCGGTGCTGGTATTCAGGCAGATCTTAAAACTATGGCTGTGCTTGGTGGATATGGAACGAGCGTTATCACTGCGCTTACAGCACAGAATGGGTTGGGTGTAACGGGTATTCATGCGCCGGATGCAGATTTTGTCGTGCAGCAGCTTACAACCGTTCTGGATGGGTTTCCTATTGCTGCGGCTAAAACAGGCATGCTTTTTTCTGCCCCTATTATTACCGGTGTCGCAGGCGTGTTGAAAAAACAGCGTTTCCCTTTGGTAATCGATCCTGTTTCAGTAAGCACAAGTGGACATGCATTGTTGCAGCAAGACGCAGTCGATGCGCTGATCGAACACGTTCTTCCGCTGGCAGCAGTTGTTACTCCGAACAAACCGGAAGCCGAGATGCTTGCAGGTATGAAAATTGAGACAGATGCTGACGCAGAGACTGCCATTAAACGTATTCAGGCTATGGGACCTAAGGCCGTGCTGTTGAAGGGTGGTCATTTTAAAGAAGATGAAGAAGAACTTGTCGACTGGTTGGGGCTTCCGGGAGAACCTCCTCTTGGCTTGCATCATCAGCGTATTGCAACCGGAAATACACATGGTACAGGTTGTACACTTTCAGCAGCAATCGCCACGTATCTTGCCCTTGGTTTTGATTTAAAAACTTCAGTGAAAAAAGCGCAGGTGTATTTGTCACTTTGTCTACGTGAAAGCTACGCTCCTGGAGAAGGTTTTGGACCTCCAAATCACTTTGCGCCATGTACACAATAGCTATCTGATCCTGTTTATTATTATTTTGTATGTAAGAAGCCTCGATATATGTCGAGGCTTCTTTTGTGTTGATAGCTATGATTCTATTTTGAGGGTTTTGAAAAGCAGCGTCCGCGTTTATAGGCTTAAATTAAGTAGTTATATACGAATAATGATTTTATGTGCGTGATGTGTTTCAAAATTACTACAGGTTGTGTAGAGTGGTTCAAATGTGTGCAAAGTTGACATCAGTTAATTGAAAGTGGTAATCTTTGCACCAATTCACGTAAAAACGACAGCAAGGTATTCTGATAGGCAGAATAGCATTGTGTCGTGTTGTAATCGCATTTGGTAGTTACATTGAGCATTGGCATAAAGCATACGTACACACTTGGTGAAGCAGCAGAACTTCTTAGCTGTCATAAAGAAACCATACGCAGGGCAATCAAAGATGGCAGTCTGCAAGCAGCAAAGCTTGGACGTGGCTACAGGGTATCTCGATTTGATCTTGAAGCTTTTTGGCAAGCTCAGGGGGGCGGTGTGCTGTTTGAAAAAGTAGAGCAGCAAGTGGTTGAATCCGAGCCGGAGCCAGAGCCGGAACCGGTGGAAGCTAAACATAAAAAACCGCGGGGGCCGGAACAGCTGACATTACCTACCTAAAGGAGGTATGGGATGACTTTGCTTTCTGAATCCGATGACATGAGAATGGTGATGCTGCCCAATGATGTAGGGGCAGATATAGAGTTTACAGGTGTGCTGTGCTCCGAAAATATGTACCGTGACCCAGAAGCAGGAACAGTCACCAAACAGCGCCTTTATCTTACTGACACCAAAGAACAAGTCTATTCCGTTGTTATCTCGGACGGAATAAATAACGATCATAGAGTCTATAAAATGCGCGTCGAAAATGACCAATGCCGCATTGATAACGGGCTTTTTGATGTTGCTCTGGACATGCATTTGCTCGCTTCTGTTGTCCGCGGGTTATGCGGTTTAAACAAAGCCCCATATGCAGAAGATTTTTTATCCACAATGGTGGACACATTGTATGCAGCCAACGGCTAGCATAGGTGTTTTTCTGATATATCCCCAGTCTGTTTAAAATAGACGTGCACCGTGTGCAGAGTTGCTCACTGGTGTACGTTTTTTTTCACCATAGCTTTCATATGTTGCGTTTACCATAGTGCTACGGTATTACTGCGATAATGGTGGGCTGGACGTCTCTATTGTCACAGTGAAGGTGTAGAGTATGGCAGAAATAAAACATGACTTTGATTTGCTGGAAATGCCTGTAGAAGGTGTTGCCGCATACTGGCTTTCCTTAAAAAAGCTGGTAGGGAATAAAAGAAATTTCAAGCGTATTCATGAAGAGGCACAGCATACCTCTGAAGAATATATTAGATATTTACTGGAAACTGGATTCGGCAATTTTTCTGAAGAAACAAAACGGAAAATGGCAAATGCTAAAGCGCAGACTATGCTGAGCGCTATGGAGCGAAAGTTCGATTGCATGCGCATTGCCGTTCTTGATGTTGCTACTGTCGAAAATCCACACAGAAGCGTTGCCAAAATATATGCAAACTTTCCGCAGCCCCCTGTTCAGGGTGATAAAGCCATTCGGTATGCGCAGGAGCTGCTTCGCTTGATGCCTGATAAGTACAAAGGGCGTGAGCGCTTTTTTGATGTCGGCTATAAGGTGCCGGATGATAAGTTAATAGTAGCACTGCTCTTTTATGTGTTTTATGCCAGACATCAAGGGAAGGATGTTTGCCAAAGCTTATTGCCACTCATCTCCTCAGCATATTTTCGTGATGCTCTTTCAATGGTTATCGACGGGTTTGATGTCCCGTTTGTGCGCAAGTGGTTGAAAAAGCATAAAGAAGTGTTGCTCAGGGATTTAGAGTATAAATGTACTATGTCAACTGAGCTGTGCATGGGGATAGCATCCCGTATGGATTACGAAGATCTGCATTCAATGGCGAGAGCGTATCTGCCTTCTAATGGAGGAACGCAGGGCGCGTAGCTGGGTATCAGGAGTCGTCTATGCTGTCAGTTTTCCGGAGCTTGTTTTCATTTAACGATAAGAGCCGCATCCAGCGGGCTACACAGGGCTTTCTGCTAGGGATATGTGCCCCCTTGGGTTGGTTTAGTATCTCACATATTTTGCAGTTGACTGTAACTGACCCTCTTTATGAAGTGGCGCTGTATACGTATATTACTGTTGGCAGTGTTCTGGCTATGGTCGGCTTTGCTTTGCGCATCAGTAAGGGCGAAGAGCGCTACGCCAGAATGAGTTTGCTTGACCCTTTGACGGAGCTGTATAACAGCCGATACCTGCTTACGAGGGCAGATCAGGAATTTGCTCTCTTCAACCGTACTGGGCAGAATATGGCGGTTATTATGGCGGATATCGATCATTTCAAGTATGTTAACGATCAGTACGGACATTCTGTCGGTGATGTCGTTTTACAACAGGTTGCTACCGTAATGCGCAATACGGCACGAAAAGTTGATATTGTTGCCCGCGTGGGTGGTGAAGAATTTACTGTGCTGCTGCCGGATTCAACAACTAAGGGTGCAATGGTTCTGGCGGAACGTATTCGGGAACGTATCGCATCAACGCCCATACTTTTACCGGATGGACGTACCATTAACGTGAAGATATCACTCGGAGTTTCTTCAACTGAAGAATTTGTGCCTGATGTCTTTAACGAGCTATACGAAAGTGCTGATAATGCACTGTACCGCGCGAAGCGTGATGGACGTAATCGGGTTGTCAAAGCTGTGGAATCCGACCCGTTAACAGGCGAAGTGGCTTGTTAGCAGAGCAGCTTTGGTGCAGAGTGTTCGAAGTTGCACTTTGCACAGAATAGATTCGGTACCCAATATTCTATGATGAGCCGGTGCAACCTTGTACCGGCTCTTTTGTTTGGGGCGGGACAAAATTTTCGATCTAAAAACAAATATATAGACGGCGATCACGCTAGCCTATATCTTACCATATCATAAAAGAAACTGTTCTCTGCGTGGTGGCAGCGGGCAGATACAAAAGGATATTCCGGAGGAAGACAATGACAGAACAGTTCGGCTTTGAACTTGTTGATGAACAGCGTGTGGAAGAGTTAGCGACCACTGCCCGTTTGTGGAAGCACAGCAAAACTGGTGCACAGGTACTGTCCATGAACAACGCCGATGAAAACAAGGTATTTGGTGTATCCTTTAGAACTCCACCTTCGGATTCCACAGGGGTAGCCCACATTTTAGAGCACTCCGTATTGTGTGGATCAGAGAAGTTTCCTGTTAAAGAACCTTTTGTAGAGCTGCTGAAAGGTTCCTTGCAAACCTTTTTAAATGCGTTCACGTATCCTGATAAAACTTGTTATCCTGTAGCGTCCACAAACGTTCAGGATTTTTATAATTTGATAGATGTTTACCTTGATGCAACGTTTTTCCCGCTCATTAATGAACAGATTTTTCAGCAGGAAGGCTGGCACTACAATGTAGAAAAGAAAGAAGATCCGCTTACTTATCGCGGCGTAGTGTACAATGAAATGCGTGGCGTCTACAGCTCGCCGGATAGTGTGCTTTATGAGCGCTCTCAGCAGTCTTTGTTCCCGGATATGACATACGGTCTTGATTCTGGAGGCAATCCTGACGTTATTCCTGAGCTTACTTACGAACAGTTCAAAAATTTCCACGAAACCTACTACCATCCAAGTAATGGTCGCTTTTTCTTCTGGGGCGATGATGACGAAGCAAAACGTCTAGAAAAGCTTGCTGGCACTCTTGATCGCTTTTCTGCCCTCGAAGTTGACTCGCATGTGCCTCTTCAGGAAGAATTTGAGCGTCCTGTAGCATTGCTGGAAGGATATGCAGCAGGTCCTGCGACGAATGAGCACCAAGGTCGTGCTATGTTTACGGTAAACTGGTTGTTGCCGGAAACCGCAGAGGCTGAGCTGAACCTTGCATTCCAGATGCTTGAGCAAATTCTTGTTGGTACGCCAGCATCGCCTCTGCGTAAGGCACTCATCGAATCTGGTCTCGGTGAAGATGTCACTGGTACGGGGCTCGAAAATGAGTTGCGCCAGATGTATTTTTCCACTGGTCTTTCCGGCATCAAATCTGAAAATGCAGATGTTGTCGAAGCACTGATTTTCGATACACTGAATGATCTTGTGAAAAACGGTATCGATAAAGAATACATTGAAGCCGCTGTGAACAGCATTGAATTCGGTTTGCGTGAGAACAACTCTGGACGTTTTCCTGTAGGTCTTTCAGTGATGGTTCGTTCTCTTACAACTTGGCTGTATGATGCTGATCCGCTTGCTCTGATTTCGTTTGAAGAACCTCTCGGTTTTATTAAAGAACGTCTTGCAAATGGGGATCGTCTTTTCGAAGACCTTATCAGCGCTTTCCTTGTAGGCAATAATCATCGTACCACCGTGTTACTGGTTCCGGATGAAGATTTACAGGAAGTGCGTACTAAGCGTGTTGATGAGAAGCTTGCAAAAATTCGCGAAGAAATGAGTGAAGCGGATGTGGAATCCATTGTAGAGAACACAGCTTTGCTTCGCAAAATGCAGCAAACTCCAGATAGCGATGAGGCAGTGGCAAGTATCCCGCGTCTTACGTTGAGCGATATTCCTACCGAAAACAAAACTATTCCACAGCAGTCTGCTGAACACTCCGGTGTCACTGTATACACGCATGACCTTGATACAAACGGTGTTGTCTATGCTTCTGCTGCATTTGATGTTGCAGGGCTGGATGCTTCATTGCTTCCGTATGTGCCGCTTTTTGGTAGATGTTTGACTGAAGTAGGAACGGATAAACTCAACTTTGTTGAGCTTGGAATGCGCATTGCTGCTAAGACTGGTGGTATTAGTGCTGACCTTATGACAGCAACCACAATTGGTGAACAAAGCCCGCTGGCAAAGCTTGTGGTGCATGGTAAATCGACTGAAGATAAGGTTGCCGATCTGTTTGATCTGTTACAAACAATTGTGCTGGATACTGATTTGGACAACATGGAGCGGTTCCGCTCTATTGTTCTGGAAGAAAAAGCCCGCGTTGAACAAGGTGTTGTTCCTTCCGGTCATATGATTGTTATGTCGCATCTTCGCGGTTGCTTTGATGTAGCAGGTTGGATTTCTGAGCAGACTGGTGGCGTTAGCTATCTTGCATTCCTCCGCTCTCTTGCAGATAAGATTAGCACTGACTGGAACGCAGTTCTTGCCGATCTTGAACAAATTCGTGCTACTGTTTTGAAAAAAGCTGACGCACTCATTTCAATTACCGCAGAAGCAAGTGGTTTAACAGCCGCTGACAGCTTGGTGAAAGGTTTTATTGCGGCTTTGCCCGAGCGTGCTGTTGAATCTGCATTGTGGAAACCGGAATTTGTCACTTCTAACGAGGCGTTTCTTATTCCGGCTCAGGTCAACTATGTGGGTAAGGGTGCAGATCTTTACGCGCTTGGCTACAAATATCATGGTTCAGCAAATGTTATCTTCAAACATCTGCGCATGGGTTGGTTATGGGATCAGGTGCGTGTGCAGGGTGGTGCTTATGGTGCTTTTGCTGCCTTTGATCGAAGCACAGGTGTCTTGGCTCAGGTTTCATACCGAGACCCGAACCTTGAAAACACACTGAAAGCTTTTGATGGCTCAGCTGCCTATTTAGCAAATGTTGATCTGAGTAAGGCGGAGCTGGAAAAAGCAATCATTGGTGCTATTGGAGATCTTGACACGCATATGCTTCCAGATGCAAAAGGGTCAGCCGCTGTTACCCGTAAGATGCTCGGTGATACTGATGAGATTCGTCAGCAGATGCGTGATGAAATTTTGTCTACAACGCTCGATCACTTCCATTCTTTTGCAGACGTGCTTCATGCAGCAGCAGAGAACGGACGCATTTGTGTGCTGGGTGGCAATGGGGTTCGTGAAGCCGCAGAAGTGAACGGCTGGAATCTTAGTGAAATTTTGTAGCAACCGTTTATTAGAGTAAGCTTGCTTGCGATTTGTGTTGAGTAAGTATAGTATCCGGTATCATATTTGTGAAACACAAGCCGAGGGTGTATGAAAGAGCCAATTCAAGTCTTTGCTGATTATATTGCAAAGAATAGCCTGAAAGTTACTCCGCAGCGTATGTTGATTGTTGAAGTGTTTTTGAAGGATGAAGGACACTTGACAACTGAAGAACTGTATGAGCGTGTGAAAAAAGCCGACCCGTCTGTCGGGCAGGCAACCGTGTACAGAACAATGAAGCTGCTTTGCGACTCCGGCATCGCCAAAGAAGTTCACTTTGGTGATGGGGTTGCGCGTTATGAGCAAAGCTATGGTAGCAAACATCACGATCATTTGATTTGTGAACGATGCGGAAAAAATTTGGAAGTTATTGACGACCAGATCGAACGCTTGCAGGATGAATTGGCTGCTAAACACGGTTTTGTGCTGACCAGTCATCGAATGTATTTGTACGGCGTGTGCAGTGATTGCCGGTCGAACAAATAGTATGCATAGATAAGAAATATAGATGTAAAAGCGGAGGAACAATGTTCCTCCGCTTTTTTTTGTGCGAAGGTATCGTAATAAAACCCTGATAGAATGGTAGCGCGGCGATTTTGTTCACAAAGGTTTACTTTTTTATTTACAATATTGCGTTTAATGAATAGTTTCTAATATGTTGAAAAGAAATATTAAACTAAAGACAGAAAAAAATATCATGCCACTTTTTTGATAAGAAAAGAAAAAAAGTGTCTTGATACGAAAAAGCTAATGTTTTTAGTATGTTTCTTGTGATGAGGTTTGTAGTAGTAAAACGCAAAAACTGCTTTTTCATGTATCCGTTAGATTGGGGCTTGGGGAAGCTTCCAGTCTCTTTTGCATTTCCCATAGGGGGGAAATCATGGTTGCACAAATAGATAATGACAAGAATGTTCAGGTGTTGAGTAAGCCTTCCGCGGGTGAAACGCGGGAAGCTGTTGTTGGCTCCGGATCGGACGTTTCCTTTGATTTTGATTTGGATGCTGTTCAGGCAACTCAGGACGGTAGTACTCTTGTCCTGAAGTTTGAAGACGATTCTGTTCTGAAGCTTACAGACTTTGCAAATGAGATGGAACCGGCAGAAGTAACATTGCAGGATGGTACTGTTGTTTCTGCGGATGCAATTATGGAAGCTATTGGGGAAGATGGCTTCATTGATACTGCGGCAGGTAGTTTTTCTACAGCTGCTTCGCAAGCTCCTCAAGGCTCTGGTTCATCTCGCTTAGATGGATTTAACGATTTGCTTGATGGTCTTGAAAATCAGGAAATCGACCATGCGTTGGGTGATGTCGCCAGACCGGATTTTGATTCTGCTGATGCCGCAGCTGTGAATAATCTTGTAGTTGCGGTAGATGACAATGATGGCACTATTGCGGATTTTAACGGCAGTGTTTCTGCGGAAAAGCTTGACGACATTCTTTCCGGTTCTGCTGTAGACCCTTCTGTTTCCGGCAATGTTTTGGATAATGACATTGATCCTGACGGGGATACGTTAACCGTTGTAAGTTCAACTTCGAATGCACAGTATGGTACCTTTGTACTCAATGCTGACGGTACATGGACGTATACCCTGAACAACCAGAACCCTGACGTTGTAGCACTTGATGACAACGAGGTTCGCACCGATACTATCACATACATTGTCTCCGATGGACAGACGCAGAGCGAGGCTACTCTTACAGTAACTATTCGTGGCACAAACGATGCTCCAATTGTTCAGGCTGAAGCAGCGGAAATTGATGCTGTACCATACTTGACATCATCTGGTGACGCAGCAGCTGACCCTACTGTATCTGGAACATTGCAAGACAATGCTCATGATCTTGATACAAATGATTCTCTTACTTTTTCTGCCGGAGTCTACAAAGGACAATACGGTACGTTAACTGTCGCAGCCGACGGTTCATGGACGTATCAGTTACATGCTGACAATGATGCTGTAAAAACGCTCAGCAATGATAGCGAAATGTTGAAAGACACTTTCACCTATACTGTATCTGACGGTACTGAAAGCGTGTCTTCGTCTGTGACTATCGATATTAAAGGCACAAATGATGCTCCTGAGGTTGCTGTTGCCACTACTGATGCAGGGGCAAACTCTGTTGATCATAGTGGAAGCGAAGCCATCAAAGCTAGTGTAACTGAGCACGGTTTTGAAGCTGACCCTGCCGGAACAGCAGAAGGCAAAGGCAACTCTCCTGCTGATCCTGATATTGTGAATGACTCCAACGAAGTTGGAAGCGACACAGCTTCAGGAACTCTTACATTCACAGACGTTGATAGTGCAGATCACGGTAATGCAGAAACAGCAGCAGGTGGCAAAGAGCTTACCTATTCAGTTTCTGTTGAGTCTGTAGGAGCAGACGACTCTGGTAGCAGCAATGTCCTTAGCAGTGCAGATGGAGCTTCAAAGCTTTCTGTTGAAGGTAAGTACGGCACTCTTACGTATGATACTACCTCAGGAAAATGGTCTTACCAGTTAGACAACAACGATCCTGATACACAAAATTTATTTAAGCCAGTTCTGGGACCGGATGGAAAACTCACCTATCCAGAAACTTCAGGACAGGAAAAATTTACTGTTCAAGCATCTGACGGACACGGCGGAGTTGTGTCTAAAGATATTGTTATTGACGTGGATGGTAGCTTTGATCCTGTAGAATACACGTTGACGTATGGTGCAGAGTCCGGCTCTTCAAACAGAGCTGGTTGGAATAATGCCGTTGGGTATACCGTCACATATGCAGACGGCACTACAGCATCATTCATTGCATGGGGCGATGCACATAAGAGCCTTAATACAGAAGGCGGGGTGGCAAAGTTTCTTATAACTAAGCCATTTGTTGATGTGGACTTCTTTGTTGTTCCTCAGGGTGGTAATTTCCTGAATTCTGACTCAAAAGTGTATGTCGATTCTAATAATGTATTGCACTACTTTGATACTGCTTCTGGAAAATGGCTTACTTCCGGTGTTCGAGCTGGTAGCAGCATTCGAGGACAGATTAGCACCAACGTTAAGCATGTAGCTTCCAGTGATGCTGATATGCCGGGTGAAGGGAGTTACGACTTCGAAGATTATGTAGCGGGCTCTCACGCTGCCGCGAAGAACTACCATGATGTTAACTTTAGTGTCAGTGCTGAAACTAAAGTTGAAAAAGAGTACATGGAGAACGGTTCTGTACGCTTCAAAATTACTGGCACAGATCATCGTGATGAACTGCACGGTACCGACTACGATGACGTGATTACTGGCGGCGATGGCGATGACGTTATTTCCGGTAATGGTGGTACCAATACTCTGCATGGCGGTGACGGTAACGATACGTTCCTTGGCGGAGAAGGCGCAGATCATTTCCATGGTGGTGATGACAGCGATACCGTTTCGTACGAGAACTCTCAGTCTCGAGTTGTTGTGGACTTGTCAGGTACTGTTACAAGCGACGGCGATGCTGCAAACGATACGTTCGATAGTATCGAGAATTTACGTGGTTCTGCCTTTGATGACATTCTTTACGGTGATGATAATGCGAACCGTATTGAAGGTGGCGCAGGCGGAGACTATATCTCTGGTGGTAAAGGCAACGATACCATTGATGGCGGCTCTGGCGATGATGACCTTTGGGGTAAAGAAGGCAATGACACCATTAAAGGCGGTTCAGGTAATGACTTGCTTTGGGGTGGCGAAGGCAATGATACCCTTGAAGGTGGTTCTGGAGTTGATAGACTCACCGGTGGTGATGGAAAAGATACCCTTAAGGGCGGTTCTGGTGCCGATACCCTTCTTGGTGGCGACGGCGCCGATACTCTTTATGGTGATGAAGGCGACGACACCCTCGAAGGTGGTTCTGGAGTAGACTATCTTTATGGTGGTAAAGGCGATGATACCCTTGATGGCGATTCAGGTATAGACCATCTAATGGGTGGCGAAGGTGCTGATACCCTCCGTGGTGGCGGAGATACTGATTTCCTTAGAGGTGAGCAGGGAGCCGATACGCTTGAGGGTGGTTTAGGTGCGGACTATCTTTACGGTGGTGAAGGTGCTGATACCCTTAGAGGCGGTGACGGCGACGATCATCTTATAGGTGGTGAAGGTGCCGATGTCCTTGAAGGCGGAATTGGAACAGACACCGCTAACTACTCGAAAGATAACGGCGGAGCAGGCATTGATGTCACCATGCGCGGTGCTAATAGTGTTGGCGCAGCAAAGGGTGGCTACGCGGAAGGTGATACGCTTTCCAGTGTTGAACGTATTATAGGCTCCGAGCACAATGACCGCATCACCACAGACGCTGGATTAGAATTAGTTGATGGCGGTGCAGGCTATGACCGCCTTACCGTTACTGGTTCTGATTCGTACAATATGTCTCTTTCGGAGACAGACGCTGCCAATGCTGAGTTTGGGGCTGACATCGATTTCAATAACGATGGTACCTCTGATTTATCTGCTAAAAACATGAATGACTTCCATTTCGACAACACCGGAAGTGGAAATGATCTTAATGTAAACATCAAAGTAGATAATGACATCACACAGTACGGCAATTTCACCGTGCATAGTGATGGCAAAGCCAC